>DASPLZ010000261.1:0-2805 GCA_035627295.1 Phenylobacterium sp.
CAGCCGCACATTGTTCATCGGCCCGACCGAGAAGAGCGCCGTCGAGGCCGCGACGAAGGCCGTGGCCGAGAGCGCATAGGCGGGCCAGCCGGCCGGCGGCAGGTGGTGCAGAGCGGCCAGGTGCAGCAGCGCCGCGCCGGCGATGCCGACCAGAGAGAGGGTGACGTACTCGGTGCGGCCGCGGTCGGCCAGGCGCGCGCCGAGCGAGAGGCCGAAGATGCTGCCGATCCCGACCACCATCTGGAAGGCGGCGATGCCGGCGCCTTCGACGCCGGTCTGCACGCGCACGACGGTGGCGATGTAGGTGGAGACCTGCATGTTGGCGCCGAAGCCCAGGAAGGTGGCGAGGAGGGGCGCGATGATCCTGCGCCAGCGCAGCTCGAAGCCCGGCGGATTCGGCTGCGGGCGGACGGAGGGCAGGACGAGGGCGATGGCGATGAGGGCGAAGGCGGCGAGGCCGGCGGCCAGGAGGAAGGTCGCGCGCCAGCCGAACCAGGCGCCCACTACGCTGCCCATTGGGATGCCGAGCAGGAAGGCCAGCGTCATGCCGCTGGAGACGATGGCCATGGCCGAGCCGCGCCGCTCCAGCGGGGCGAGCGCGCCCGCGGCGCTGGAGGCGGCGGGGCCGGCGAGGGCGGCGACCATGCCTGAGCAGACCCGCAGGACGGCCAGCACCTCGAACCGGTCGGAGAAGGCGCAGCCGAGGTTGAGCAGCACCGCCAGGGTGAGCGCGATCAGGAGGATGCGCTTCCTGTCCCGCTTGCCGAGCAGGAAGGCGAGCGGCGGGCCGACGAAGGCGGCGGCGATCACATAGGCGGTCTGCAGCTGCCCGGCGGCCGCGGTGGAGACGCCGATGTCGGCCGCCATCCGCTCGAGCAGGCCGGCGAAGATGAACGCCGCCGAGCCGAACGCGAAGGTCGAGAGCGCGAGGACGAAGATCCTCGGGTTCATGTGGCCGTCTCCCCCTGCGGCGGGCGGCGGCGAATATGGCCGCGCCGGGCGCTCGCGCCGGGGTCGCTCCGGGTCGAGCAATAGGCCCGGTCGGCGCCACGACGTTTGTCAGGCGTCACTGTGGCCGCGGAACGCTGCGAGCGCCAAACGGAAAGTGCGCGCTGCGCTCCCTCTCCCAGTCGGGAGAGGGAAATCCGACGGCGAAGCCGGCGGGAGGGTGAGGGGCTCGGGCCTCTTCGGACAGGCCGCAGGCCCTCATCCTCGCCGCGCCTTTCGGCGCGTCTTTCCTTCTCCCGAACGGGAGAAGGATTATTCCGCCGCGATCGCTTCCGGGGCGGGCGGTGTCCAGCGCAGGCGAGGTTTGCGCGCCGCCAGGGTCTCGTCCAGCCGGCGCAGGGGGGCGTGGTAGGGGGCGCCCTTGAAGCGTTCCACATCGCCGGCCCTGGCGGCACCGGCGAGCGCGACCAGGGCGTCGCAGAAGCGGTCGAGCTCGGCCTTGGATTCCGTCTCGGTGGGCTCGATCAGCATGGCGCCGTGGACGACCAGCGGAAAATACATGGTCATCGGGTGGAAGCCTTCGTCGATCATCGCCTTGGCGAAGTCGAGGGTGGTCACGCCCGTGCCCTCCAGCCATTCGTCGTCGAAGAGGGCCTCGTGCATGCAGGGGCCGTCCGGGAAGGCCGGGGTCATCACCTCGGCCAGGCGGGCCTTGATGTAGTTGGCGTTGAGCACCGCGTCGTCGGCCACCTGGCGCAGGCCGTCGGCGCCGTGGCTGAGCATGTAGGCGTAGGCGCGCACGAACATGCCCATCTGGCCGTGGAAGGCGCACATGCGCCCGAAGCTTTGGGCCGCCTCGTCCTCCGCCTCCTCGACCAGCCTGAAGCCGTCGGGGCCGGAGACCACCCAGGGGGTGGGGGCGAAGGGCGCCAGCGCCTCGGAGAGCACCACCGGCCCCGCGCCCGGCCCGCCGCCGCCATGCGGCGTCGAGAAGGTCTTGTGCAGATTGATGTGCATGGCGTCGACGCCGAGATCGCCCGGCCGCACGCGGCCGACGATGGCGTTGAAGTTGGCGCCGTCGCAGTAGAAGTAGGCCCCCGCCGCGTGAGTCAGCCGGGCGATCTCGACGATGTCGCGCTCGAAGAGGCCGCAGGTGTTGGGGTTGGTCACCATGATGGCGGCGACGTCGGGGCCGAGCTTGGCCTCCAGGTCGGCGAGGTCCACGCGGCCGTCGGCGGTCTGGGCGATCTCGCGTACCTGGTAGCCGACGAAGGCGGCGGTGGCAGGGTTGGTGCCGTGGGCGCTGGTCGGGACCAGCACCACGCGGCGGGCGTCGCCGCGCGCCTCGTGGGCGGCGCGGATGGCCAGGAGGCCGCAGAGCTCGCCGTGGGCGCCGGCCTTGGGCGAGAGCGCGACGGCGGGCATGCCGGTGAGCGTCTTCAGCCAGTGGGCGAGGCGGTCCATCAGCTCCAGCGCGCCCTGGGTGGTGGCGGCCGGCTGCAGGGGGTGCAGGTCGGAAAAGCCGGCCATCCGCGCGGCCTTCTCGTTGAGGCGCGGGTTGTGCTTCATGGTGCACGAGCCCAGCGGATAGAGCGCCAGGTCGATGGCGTGGTTCTTCTGGGAGAGACGCACGTAGTGGCGCATGGCCTCCGGCTCGGAGAGGCCGGGCAGGCCGATGGCCTCTTCGCGGACGAGGTCGCCGAGGTCGGTGGCGTCGAGGTTCGCCGCCGGCAGGTCGACGCCGGTCTTGTCCCAGCCGCCCAGCTCGAAGATCAGGGGCTCGTCCTGCAGGAGACCGCGGGCGCCGGTGAGCGTCGGGTGGATGTAGTCGTTGCCCTGCACGGCCTCGGGGCGGGT
>DASPLZ010000262.1:0-4985 GCA_035627295.1 Phenylobacterium sp.
CGTCCCGGCTGGCCGAGAGCGTCGTCATGGCCACGACCCGCCCCGCCTTGGCTCTCGATGTGACCGCGGAAGTTGGCGAGCGTTCCGCCGAGGCCGACGTGGTCGTCGACCAGTAGGTAATCGCGGCCAGGCTCCACCAGCCCTTCAAATAGGGCGGGCGTCACCAAACGATGCCAGCCGCTCGCCTTGGTGTGCGCTACGCGGTTTGCCTGGATGACGCCCTCCCAAACAGGACGATGCAGCAATGCTCCGATGTCGTGGGCCATCGCATCCGGGATTGCGTTGAAGCCGGTGAGTTCCAGAGCGGCGACCCCGATCACGAGGCAGTCACCTGGAAGGCGCTTGTGAAGCTCGTTCATCGCTTCTGGGGAAAGCTTGGTGGCGACCAATGTAAGGGCGGCGCTACGATCTCCGCTTTTCGCCGCCGCGAAATAGGGACTGCTATCCCTCTCCAACTGCGTGCAATGGGTCAGGATCGTCGGGAAGTTTTCGGGCCACGGTTGTCTGGGGACCGTTAGGGCAGGCACTACGGCGCGACCCGGGCGATGGTCGCATCGACGCGGGCGAGGAGGATATCCCAGGCCCCGTCCATCTCGGCCGTCCAGGCGAGGCCGGCGAGATCGCGGAAGGCGTCGCGGACCACGGGGTAGAAGGTGGCGAAGACCTCCGGCGGCACGCCCCATCCCTCGTGGTTGACGATCTCGGCGCGCATCAGGTGGCCGCCCCAGGTTTGCGGGCCGGCGAGGTCCACCAGGCTGGCGACGGCCTGGGCCAGCATCTGGCCGCGCACGGCGCCGGAGCGGTCGAGGATGAAGAGGGCCTCCATCTCCGGATGGCGCGCGAAGAGGGCGGCGTAGACGTGAGGCGTCGGGTCCTCGCAGGCGGCGGCCACGGCCTCGAGGCTCGCCTCGATGAGGGCGGGATCGATCTCGGCGACGTCCGGCTTGGGGGCCATGTTCAGCGCGGGGTCCTCCGCTGGGCCAGGGCGGCGCAATAGGCGGCGCCGATCGAGCCCTCTTCATCGTAGAGCCGGCAGCCGCCGACGGCCACGCCGTCGTCGGCATGGTGATCGACGGTCTCGAACCCGACCCATTCGCCGGCCGGCAGCCGGTGCAGGTAGAGGGTCACGTCGGAATTGATGTAGCCGAGGCCTTCGGTCCCCGCATGGGCGAAGGGGCTGGCGAAGTCCGAGGCCACCGCAATGCGGCTGAACGGCGTCAGGGCCTCGCCGCCGACGATCTCGCGCACCTCGCGCATCCAGGTCTGCTTCTGGCCGAGGTGGCCGAAGCCGCCCTTGACCAGCCGGGCCTCCCACATGCCGCCCATGCCGGCGCGGCCGTCGGCGGGAGGCGGCACGTCGTCGGGCCTGGGCGCATCCCAGTCGGCCGGCTTCCAGACCTCGCCCGGCGCATTCTCGGTGCGGCGCAGGAACTGGCAGGTCGCCCGGCCGGCGCTGACGCCGCCTGAGATGAACTCGGCGTCCACCACCTTGATGCGGCCGCCGGCGCGGATGAGGTTGGTCTTCACCTCCACCGGCGAATGGTCGGGCAGGCGGTACATGTCCACCGTCAGCCGGGCCGGGATGAAGTCGGGATCGCCGTGCTCGCGCTCGAGCACATGGCCCAGGAGGCCGACGATCACCCGGCCGTGCAGGGACTTCGGGTCCCAGGGGCCGCGGCTGGCGGGGGTGGGCTGATAGATCGCGCCGTTGCGCGTGAAGAAGGGCTCGTTTTGCATCGGGCGGGACTTAGAGCGGATTCCAAGCTTCAGCGCGAGCGTCAGTGCGCACGGTTCGGCGAGGTCGGTGGCGGGGCGAACTCGGACATGGACCCTGCGGGGACGCCTCGACTAGCCTTGCCGCTGGCCCAGCCGGCCGCCGGAGGTGGATATGCCGCATCGTCGCCTGATCCTCGCCGGGGCCGCGGCCCTGATCGGGGTTTCGCCGGCCGCGCCGGGGGCCGCGCAGGAGGCGCTGACGGTGTTCGCCGCCGCCTCGCTGAAGAACGTGATGGACGAGCAGGGCCAGGCGTTCCGGCGGGCCGGGGGCGGGGAAGTGCGCTTCTCCTACGCCGCCTCCTCGGCGATCGCCCGGCAGATCGAACAGGGCGCGCCGGCGGACATCTTCATCTCGGCCGACAGAGACTGGATGGATTATGTCGAGCAGCGCCGGCTGGCGAGGGCGGGCAGCCGGCGGGATCTTCTGACCAACCGCCTGGCCTTGATCGCGCCGAAAGGCTCCAGGGTGCGGCTGGCCGTCGGCCGGAACATGCCCCTGGCCGGCGCCCTGGGGAGCGGACGCCTGGCCATGGCCGCGCCGGAGGTTCCCGCCGGCCGGTACGGACGCGCGGCGCTGACCCGCCTCGGGGTCTGGTCGAGCGTCGAGCGCAAGGTCGTCTCGGCCGAAAACGTGCGGGCGGCGCTGGCCTATGTCTCGCGCGGCGAGGCGCCCTTGGGGATCGTCTATGACACCGACGCCAGGGCCGATCCCGGCGTGCGGATCGTCGGCCTCTTCCCGGCGGGGAGCCACCCGCCGATCGTCTATCCGGCGGCGGTGCTGGCGGGTTCGAAGCATCCGGCGGCGGGGCGGTTCATGGCCTGGCTCGCCAGCCCCGCGGCGAGGGCGATCTTCCAGAAGCACGGCTTCAGCGTCCTGCCCGCCCCGCGACGCCAGGCGGCGCGAGCAGGGCGGCCCGCTCCTCAACGGTGATCGCGCGCCAGCGGCCCTCCGGCAGGTCCCCGAGCTTCAGGGGGCCGATGCGGATGCGGTAGAGGCTCGTCACGCCAAGGCCCACCAGGTCGCACATGCGGCGGATCTGGCGGTTGCGGCCTTCCTTCAGGATGAAGCGCAGGCGCTGCTCGCCGGCGGGGGTCACGCGGGCGGGCCGCAGCTTGCGGCCGTCGAGCTCCAGGCCGTGGCGGAGCAGGGCCAGGCGCGCCTCGGTGATCTCTCCCGAGACGCGGACAAGGTACTCCTTCTCCAGGTCCGACTGCGGCCCGATCACCGCCTTGGCGACCACGCCGTCTTCGGAAAGCAGCAGCAGGCCGTGGGAGTCCATGTCCAGCCGGCCGACGGGGGCCAGGCGGCTGTCCCGGCCGGGCGCGGGGACGGCGCTCTTCCACTGGCGTTCGGCGGTGAGCAGGCGGACGGCCGGAGTCTGCTTCGGCTCCGGCGTGCCGGAGACGATCCCGACCGGCTTGTTCAGCACCACGGTGAGGGCGGCCTCCAGCCGCTCGCCGGCGCGGTCGGCCAGGGTCAGGGTCTGGCCGGGCTCGATCTTGCGGCCGGCGTCGTCCACCCGCGCCCCGTCGATGGAGACCAGACCCTCGGCGATCAGCGCCTCGGCCTCTCTGCGCGAGCAGACGCCGCTCTGCGCCAGCCAGCGGTTCACGCGCTGCGGTTCGGCTTCGTCGTAGCGGCGGGTCCAGGCCATGCGGCGGTTTAGGCGGGCTCTCTGTGACTGTCGATCCGTGCTACCGGCCCGGCGATGCAGCAGTTCGACGTGGTGGTGATCGGCGCGGGCGCGGCCGGGATGATGTGCGCCATCGAGGCCGGCAAGCGCGGGCGCCGCGTGCTGGCGCTCGACCACGCCAGGGCGGCGGGGGAGAAGATCCGCATCTCCGGCGGCGGGCGCTGCAACTTCACCAACCTGCACACCGCGCCGGACCGGTTCCTTTCGGCCAACCCCAGGTTCTGCATCTCCGCGCTCAGCCGCTACACGGCCAGGGACTTCATCGCCCTGGTCGACCGCCACCGCATCGCCTGGCACGAGAAGACCCTGGGCCAGCTCTTCTGCGACGACAGCGCCCGGCAGATCATCGACATGCTGCTCGGCGAGATGGGCCGGCACGGCGTGAGCCTAAGGCTGGGCGTGACCGCCGGGGACATCTCGGCGCGGGACGGCGGCGGCTTCACCCTCTCGGCGGGCGGCGAGGCGGTCGCCTGCGAGGCGCTGGTCATCGCCACCGGCGGCAAGTCGATCCCGAAGATGGGCGCCACCGGCTTCGGCTACGACGTCGCCCGCCAGTTCGGCCTGCCGGTGACCGAGACGCGGCCGGGGCTGGTGCCGCTGACCTTCGAGACCGGCCTCCTGGAGCGCCTGAAGCCCCTGGCCGGCGTGGCGGTCGAGGCGCGGGTGACGAGCGGCAAGGCGAGCTTCGACGAGGCCATGCTGTTCACACACCGGGGGATCTCCGGGCCGGCAGTCCTGCAGATCTCCTCCTACTGGCTCCCGGGCGGCGAGATCGCCATCGACATGGCGCCGGGCGTCGATCTCTACGAGGCCCTGCGCGCGGCCAAGGCCGAGAACGGGCGCCGAGGGGTGGAGACGGCCCTCTCCCTGCACCTGCCCAGGCGGCTGGCGCAGATCATAGCCGAGCGGGAGGGCGCCGTGCGCAACCTCGCCGATACCCCCGACCGGACCTTGCGCGCCGTCGCCGAGGCGGTGAACCGCTGGCGGGTCAAGCCGGTCGGCTCGGAGGGCTACCGCACCGCCGAGGTCACCCTGGGCGGGGTCGATACGCGGGCGCTGGAAAGCCGCACGATGGAGGCCAAATCCACGCCGGGGCTCTATTTCATCGGCGAGGTGGCAGACGTCACCGGCTGGCTCGGCGGCTACAATTTCCAGTGGGCCTGGGCCAGCGGCTGGGCGGCGGGACAGGTTGTCTGACGGCTTTTGTCTGAAAACGCCGGCTTGTTCGTCCTTGGGGCGAGGCGCGCCTTTCGCTTAGGCTCGCCGCAAGCCAAGGAGACGTTCATGAAGACCCGCTTCCTCCCCGCCTTCGCCTCGCTGGCCGTGCTGGCCGCCTGCTCGCAGCCGGCCGCCGACAAGGCCGCCGAGCCCGACGCCAACGCCGCCGCCGCCGCCCCGGCCCCCGCCGCCGACCCCAACGCCATCGCCGCCGGCGCCTACAAGGTGGATGCGGCCCACACCAGCGTGACCTTCACGGTCAGCCACCTGGGCTTCTCCAACTATACCGGCCAGTTC
>DASPLZ010000263.1:0-3650 GCA_035627295.1 Phenylobacterium sp.
GTCTGGCTGATGGGCATGCGCGCGGCGATGGAGCAGATGCTGACCGGCGACTCCATCGACGGCAAGGAGGCCGTGCGCCTGGGCTTCGCCAACCGCGCCTTCCCGGCGGAGGAGCTGGAGGCGGCGGTGCTGGCGATGGCCGAGCGGGTGGCCAAGGTCGACCCGGAGCTGGCGCAACTCAACAAGCGGCTGGTGCACCGGCAGATGGAGGTGATGGGCATGCGCCAGGGCCTGCGCGCCGGCACCGACCTGCATGCGCTGGGCTGGAGCACCAAGGCGTCGCGCGAATACATGGCCAAGATGCGCGAGGGGGTGACCCAGGCGCTGTCGGCCCGGGACGGGACCTTCGGGGACTATCGGACGAAGGGCTGAGAGGCAGTGCGTGGTTCGAGACGCGGCTTCGCCGCTCCTCACCATGACTGAGGTTTGCTGGCCTAGTCATCCTGAGGAGGCCGCGCAGCGGCCGTCTCGAAGGACGTAAGGCCGCGCCGCCCTCGCATAGCGCTGCTTCGCCAAAGGCCGTTGCGGGCTGGGCGACCCAGCCATAGCGTCACGGTTACATCGGAGGGGCTGACATGGCGTGGATGCGGAGCGGGCTGGCGGCGGCGCTGGCGTTGGGGGTGGCGAGCGGGGCCCTGGCGCAGGAGGCGCGGGCGCCGATCAATGTGCCCGAGGGTCCAGGCTTCACCGCAGAGAAGATCCCCGCCTACAAGGGCCGCCACGAGGCGGTCTACAAGCACATCGATGCAAGCCAGGCCCAGCACCTGGAAAACCTCAAGCGCTGGGTGCGCCAGCGCTCGATCAGCGCCCAGAACGACGGCATCGCCGAGATGGCGGCGCTGGTGCGCGACGACCTGAAGGCGCTGGGCTTCAAGGAGGCGGAGGTCGTGCCGACCTCGGGCCACCCGGGCGTCTGGGGCTACTACGACGCCGGGGCCAAGAAGACCCTGGTCATCTACATGATGTACGACGTGCAGCCGATCGAGCCTGTCGGCTGGCAGGTCGACGCCTTCGCCGGCGAGATCGTCGAGAACCAGCACGGCAAGGTGCTGATGGCGCGCGGCGCCACCAACCAGAAGGGGCCCGAGCGGGCGTTCCTGAACGCGGTTTCCTCGATCATCTCGGTCAACAAGACGCTGCCGGTGAACCTGATGGTGCTGGCCGAGGGCGAGGAGGAGCTGGGCTCGCTGCACTACCCCGAACTGATCGCCAAATATCAGGACCGCATGAAGACCGCCGACGGCGTGCTCTTCCCGTTCAACAGCCAGAGCCCGGCCGGCACGGTGACCATGCCGATGGGCGTGAAGGGCATCGTCTACTTCGAGCTGGAGGCCAAGGGCGGCCCCTGGGGCGGTCCGAAGGGCGCGGAGGTGCATGGCTCCAACAAGGTGATCCTGGATAGCCCGCCCTGGCGGCTGGCCCAGGCGCTCGCGACCCTGACCACGCCGGACGGCAACACCATCACCGTGCCGGGCTTCTACGACTCCATCCGCCCGCCGAACGCCGAGGAGATCCGGCTCTTCAACGGCCAGGCGGAGAGTTTCGAAAAGGGCATGCCGGCGATGCTGAAGGCGCTCGACGCCGACAAGCTGATCGGCGATTGGACGCCGCGCCAGAGCCTGGCGATGCAGCTCTTCGACACCCAGCTGAACATCGACGGCATCACCTCCGGCTATGGCGGGCCGGGGATGAAGACCATCCTGCCGCACAAGGCGGTGGCCAAGCTGGACTCCCGCCTGGTGCCGAACCAGACGCCGGACGAGGCGCTGGACCTGATCCGGAAGCACCTGGTCGCCAAGGGCTTCTCAGATATCGAGGTGCGCAAGCTCTCCGGCTACAAGCCGGCGCAGACCTCGGTGGAGGCGCCGCTGGTGCAGGCCGCGCTGGGCGTCTACCGCAAGCACGGGATCACGCCGGGGGTGGTGCCGCGGCTGGCCGGCAGCGCGCCCTACTACGTCTTCACCGACACCCTCGGCCTGCCGCTGGTCACCGGCGGCATGGGCCACGGCTCGGCGCAGCACGCGCCGAACGAATACATGGTTATCGAGCCGGCGCCCGGCTCGAAGGTCGCGGGGCTGGCCGAGGTGGAGAAGTTCTACGTCGACCTGCTCTACGCCCTCGCGGCGTCGAAGTAGGCGGCGTTGAGGCGCTTTGCGTGGTTCGAGACGCGCTACGCGCTCCTCACCATGACTAGGTTTGTGCTGACCTAGTCATCCTGAGGGGCCGCGAAGCGGCCGTCTCGAAGGACGCGCGGCCTAGCCGCCTCAGACCTTCGCCTTCTCGAAACCGTCCCACACCGCGTCGTAGTCGCGCTGCAGGGCCGGGGTCTGCATCGCGAAAGCGGTGGCGGCGACCGGCCAGCGGGTCTCGAACATGAAGGCCAGGGTATTGTCGATCTTCGCCGGCTTGAGGTCCGCCGCCACCGCCTTGTCGTAGCTGGCGCGGTCCGGGCCGTGGGCGCTCATGCGGTTGTGCAGGGAGGCGCCGCCGGGGGCGAAGCCGCCCTCCTTGGCGTCGTATTCGCCGTGCACCAGGCCCATGAACTCGCTCATCACGTTGCGGTGGAAGTAGGGCGGGCGGAAGGTGTGCTCGGCGACCATCCAGCGCGGCGGGAAGATCACGAAGTCGACGTTGGCGGTGCCGGGCGTCTCGCTGGGCGAGGTCAGGACCGTGAAGATCGACGGGTCCGGGTGGTCGAAGCTGACCGTGCCGATCGTGTTGAACCGCGCCAGGTCGTACTTGTAGGGCGCGAGCGTGCCGTGCCAGGCCACGACGTCCAGCGGCGAGTGGTCGAGCGTGGAGCGCCAGAGGCCTCCCATGAACTTCTGAACCACTTCGACGGGGCCTTCGGTGTCCTCATAGGCCGCGACGGGGGTGAGGAAATCGCGCGCGTTGGCCAAGCCGTTGGCGCCGATCGGCCCGAGCTCGGGCAGGCGGAAGTGGGCGCCGTAATTCTCGCAGACGTAGCCCCGCGCCGGCCCAGCCGGCAGCTCGGCGCGGAAGCGCACGCCGCGCGGGATCACCGCGATCTCGCCGGGCTGGGCGTCGATGATCCCGAACTCGGTGGCGAGCTGGAGCGCGCCGGCCTGCGGCACGATCAGCAGCTCGCCGTCGGCGTTGAAGAAGACGCGCTCCATCGAGCGGTCGGCGGCGTAGAGGTGCGCGGCCATCCCCTGCCCCGCCGCCACGTCGCCGGAGCCGCAGAGGGTGACGAGGCCGTCCAGGAAGTCCGCCCCGGCCCTGGCCTCCAGCGGGCTCCAGCGCAGCCGGTTGGGGGACGGCGCGGCGTCAATGAAGGGTGCGGTGCGGATCAGGCCGGCGTCGATGGGCTCGTAGGCCGGATGCCCGGCGCTCGGCCGCAGGCGGTAGAGCCAGGAGCGCAGGTTCTCGTGCCGCGGCGCAGTGAAGGCCGAGCCCGACAGCTGCTCGGCGTAGAGCCCGAACGGCGTCTTCTGCGGCGAGTTCTGGCCGACCGGCAGGGCGCCGGCCACCGCCTCGCTGGCGTGCGGCCCGCCGAACCCGCTCATGTAGCCTTCGGCCATCAGGCGGCGGGCTGGTCGGAGATGACGCCGCGGCGGATCTGGTCGGCCTCCATGGACTCGAACAGCGCCTTGAAGTTGCCCTCGCCGAAGCCCTCGTCGCCCTTCCTC
>DASPLZ010000264.1:0-3772 GCA_035627295.1 Phenylobacterium sp.
CACAGAGCGCACGCCGATGGTCGAGTGGATCGCGCGCCATTGCGCGGGCGCGCTGACGCACGCGCGCCACTATGCTGATCGCATCGAGGCGGTCTGTCCCGGCCCGGTGGCGACCGCCCCCCTGCCCTGGCCGCCACGCAAGGTCTCGCCCTTGCGCCCCCGCGCCCGGGCACAGCAGATCGCGCTGACCGTGGGGGTCATGAACCGCAACAAGTGCGCCGAGGAGGCGATCCGCGCGATCGCCGGCTCCGAGGCGCTGAAGGCCAGCCTGCGCTACCATCTGGTCGGCCGGATCCATGACGAAGAACGCGATCGCCTGACGGCGCTGGCCGCCGACCTCGGCTACGAGGGCTTGACGATCTTCGGCGACGTCGACGCCGAGAGCCTGGAGGCGCGCCTGCGCGAGGCCGACATGATCTGCTGCCTTCGCCGGCCGGTGCTGGAAGGGGCTTCGGGCTCGCTCATCGAAGCGCTGCAGTCAGGCCGCCCGACCATCGTCGCCGACGCGGGCTCCTATGCGGAGGTCCCCGACGGCATGGCGGTGAAGGTGCCGGCCGAGGTCCCGGTCGAGGCGCTGCGCAGGGCCTTCGAGCAGCTGGCCGCCGACGAGCCGCTGCGGCGGGACATGGGCGCCAGGGCCGCGGCCTGGGCCAAGGCCAGGTACACCGCCGAGAACTACGCCGCCGCGCTCGAACCGCTCATCGAAGCCACGATAGAGGCCCAGCCGATGCTGCATCTGGCCCGTCATCTCGGTTCCGAGCTGGCCAGCCTGGGCCTTGGCCGCGACGATCCGGCGGTGAGGCATCTGGCCGCAAAGCTGGAAAGCGTCCTCGAAGCCCCTCCTCGCCCGAGCTGACCAACACGCGACCCACGGCGCGCGCCGCCCGTCGCCCGCGCTCAACGGGCCAGGTTTCGATCCCGCGCGCGCGGCGGTTGGCGCTCCATCGTCTGCATCTGGCGGATCAGCGCCAGGCGCGGCGTCAGCGGCTCTGGCATGGACGCAACCCATCGGCGAAGGTCGCCTGCCAGGCGCTGATCGTCAGCACGGTCGGACCTGGAGAGCACGGCGGCGAGTTGCATGTAGTCGCGCCGCACCCGCCACTGGCGTTTGGCGGCGGCGATCTCCCGCTCGGTCGGCCGCGCCGCGCTCGACCCGACCGCCTCGAGCGCCATCTGAACGAGATGACGATCCGCCTTGGGCCCCGGACCTCGGCCCTCCTGGGCGCGTTCGCGAAGCTTGCGGACCGCGTAGGCCTCGGATCGGCGAACGACGCCGCGGGCCCACCGTGGCGAGGCCTCCACCGCAAGCCCCAGCCTACGCACCTCGCGGGCGAATCCCTCGCGCCACTCCAGGGCCGCGTTGAGATGGCTGGGTAGACGCGTCCCCAGCGCCCCCAACCAGCGCACCACGACATGGGCGTGCGGATGCGGGCGGTCGGTGTGCAGGGCCAGCCAGTAGGCGTGAGCCGGAAACTGGCGTTGTACAAAGGCTTCAGCGGCCTGTCGCACGACCTCAGGGTCGGTTCCCGCCGGCAGGCCGAACACGATCGACAGCGCCTTCGGGGAGGTCTCGCGCCCCTGGGCGTCGCGGCCGGCCACGAACGACCAGGCGTTGGCGACCGCCTCAAGCTCATCGCGGCCGCGGAGCGTCCGCCCGTCTTCGCCCAGAAGCTCAAGGTCGCCGCCGCGGGCGATGTAGCGCAGGTGGTCGGCGAGCGCGCGCCGGGTCTTGGGCCGCCCCGTCGCGCGCACGAACACCTCTGGCGCGCCCTGTGCGATCCGCTGCAGGCGCGGTCTGGAGAATTGTGATGGCGACAGCACGGTCTCAGGCGTGCGCCAATCGCGGCGCGGATCGCGCCAACGGTCCTCAAACCCTTGCATCGGCGCGCTCCTCCCGATCGGCTTGCCAGTAGGCGAGGTTGCCGCCGAACGCCTGTCGCAGGCCCTCCACCGTCGCGCCGACCTGCGTCTGAACCTGCAGGATCAGCGGCCGGATGGGGGCGCCGGACGCCTCGTCTCCCAGACCTTGGTTCAGCCGCCGAAGCTCGCGCGCCAACTCGCCCAGCTGGTCGTGGATCGCATAGAGCGCCAGCTCCTCGGATCTTGGGAAGCGCGGCTCGCCAAAGACGCGTCGCCGGACCAGGGTCCGGATCCAGGTGGAGACCTTGAGGCCGCAGGCGGCGGCCTGGGCGATCACCGCTTCGGTCTCCGCCGGCGTCAATCGGACGAAGGTCCGCAGCGGCCGGCCCTTGGGCGCGGGCAGCGGATCGAGGCGACCGGTCGCCTGTTCCAGCAGGCTCTTGAGGAGGGCCGCACGGCCCCCATAGGCCGGCGCAACGGCGTTGAGCCGGATTTGGGTTTCGCGAGAGACTGTAAGCCGAAGACAAGGCATGGCGACCCCGAGCGACGGCGGCTAAACCGCCACGGGTGATCGCCACGCGCCAGCCGTAAGCCTACCGGCCCGCCGTTGCAGCCCCTCGCCCCGCGGCGCATTGGGCAGGAGGGTCGAGACCACCACGGGTTCGCCCGCCCCAACCAGATAGATAAAAAAAGCGGTACGCTCGTCAGGGTGTCCCCGGCATTTTGGCGTCTCATCCCTCAAGTCCGGCCGAAGACGACCGCCCGATGGTGCGCGGTGAGCCGGACATGGGGGAGGAACATGACGGTGACGAAGTACGGTCGGATGGGTCTTTTGGGGTTGCGGTCCTTAAGCCTGGGGTTGGCGATCTGCGCATCGCTGGGCGCTGCGGCGCATGCTGAGGTCAGGGACCTGAAGGTGCCGGCGGGGTCCTTGGACAAGGCCTTGGTGGCGTTCGCCGACCAGACCGGCCAGCAGCTGCTCTATAAGCCCGACCTCGTCGCCGGCCGGCGGACGGCCGGCGTCTTTGGGACCATGAGCGCCGAGGCCGCTCTGAAGCGTCTCGTCGGCGACAACCAGATCGTCATTGTGCGGGTCGGCCCAAACACGCTCACCTTGCAGCCGCGCCAAGATCCGCCGGAGGGGGCCAAGCCCGTCCCGCCCCCTTTCGGCGGTGACCCGGCCACGCCCCCGGCCGCCGCGACGGTCGCTCTGCCGGCCGCCGCCGAGCCGACCTTGGTGGACGAGCTGCGCGTGACCGGCTCGAACATCCGCGGCGCGCGAGGTCCCTCGCCGATCTTGGTCATGGACAGCGCCGACCTGCAGCGTTCCGGCTACGCGAGCGTGGCCGAAGCGCTGCAGACCCTGGCGCAGACCTTCGGCGGGGAAAGCACCGAGGGCACCATTCTGACCCGGGCCGACCGGACCGGCTCGAACTCGGGCTACGCCACGGGGGTCAACTTGCGGGGGCTTGGGAGCGATGCGACCCTGGTTCTGGTGAACGGCCGACGCCTGGCCGGCTCTGGGAACAAGGGCGACTTCAGCGACCTCTCGGGCGTTCCGACGATCGCCGTCAGCCGGGTGGAAGTGCTGCTGGACGGGGCCTCGGCCATCTACGGCTCCGACGCGGTCGGCGGCGTGGTCAATGTCATCCTGAAGCGCGACTTCGAGGGCGCGGAGGTGCGGGTTCGGGGCGGAACGGGGTCTCGCGGCGAGCCGCAGGAAGTCCATCTCGGAGCGATCCTCGGCCACCGCTGGCGTGGAGGCGGGGGGTTCATCGCCTATGAAAGCTACCTGCGCGACCGACTGCCGGTCTCCGAGCGCGCCTTTGCTTCGAACGCCGATCTGCGCGCCCGGGGCGGTTCGGACCGGCGCGAGCCGCGCAGCTTTCCCGGCAATATCCTCGGCGTGGAT
>DASPLZ010000265.1:0-3473 GCA_035627295.1 Phenylobacterium sp.
GCCATCGCCTGGGCCTGCGCTGGGGCTGGTCGCTGCGCCAGGCGCTGGGCAAGCCGCTCAATGTCGCGCGGCTGATCAAGGCGGCCTTCACCTTCGACGGCGCGGCGCGCTATGCGGCCTGGAAGATCGAGCGGCACACCGGGGTCGACATCGAGCTCACGCCCTGGCGCGAGCGGCATCCGATCCTGGCGGCGCCGGGGGTGCTGTGGCGGGTCGCGCGGGCGCGCCGGCGAGGCTAGCCGTGCGCCGCCTGGCGCGGCAGCAGGCCGAACTCGCGGCCGACCTTCTCGAACTGGGCCAGGACCTCGTCGATCTGAGCCTCGGTGTGGGCGGCGCTGACCGACGAACGCAGCAGGGGCTGCATGTCCGGCGTCGCCGGCGGCAGGGCGAGGTTCAGATAGACGCCGCTGGCCAGGAGCGCGTTCCAGGTGGCGATCGCCACCGGCTGGTCGGGCATGGCGACGGCGACGATCGGGCTCGCCTTCGGCCCGGTGCGGAAGCCCATGGCGTTGAGGCCGTCGTAGAGCCTGGAGGCGTTGTTGGAGAGGCGCCGGCGCAGCACCGGCTCGGTCTCGATCTTCTTCAGCGCCGTCAGGGTGGAGGCCACCACCGACGGCGGCAGCGAGGCGGTGAACATGTAGGGCCGGCAGACGACGCGCATCACGTCGAAATCCGGGTCGTCCGAGACCAGGAAGCCGCCGACGCCGCCGAGGCTCTTGGAGAAGGTGCCGACGATGTAGTCGACGTCCGCCTCGACCCCGGCCGCCTCGGCCAGGCCCCGGCCCTTCTCGCCCAGCACGCCCATGGAGTGGGCCTCGTCGACGATCAGGTGCGCGCCCATCTCGCGCTTCACCGCCGCGATCTCCTTCAGCGGCGCGACGTCGCCGAGCATGGAGTAAATGCCCTCGACGACGATGATCCGCTCGCCCGGCTTGCCGTCCAGGCGCTTCAGCCGCTTGTAGAGGTCGTCGGCGTCGTTATGGCGGAAGCGGATGACTTCCGACTGGCCGAGGCGCGCGCCGTCATAGATCGAGGCGTGGCTGTCGGCGTCGAGGATCAGGTGGTCGCCGCGGCCGGCGAGGGTGGAGAGCGCGCCGAGATTGGCCTGATAGCCGGTGGTGAACACCATGGCGTGCTTGCGGCCGTAGAAGCGGGCCAGCGCCGCCTCCAGATCCACGTGCGCCGAGAAGCTGCCGTTGGCGATGCGCGAGCCGGTGGTCCCGGTGCCCTGGGCGCGCAGGGTGGCGACGCCGTCCTCGATGCAGTCGTGATCGAAGGTCAGGCCCAGGTAGTTGTTGGTGCCGAGCAGGATGACCTTGCGGCCATTCAGCAAACCCTCTGTCGGCGACAGCACCTGTTCGAAACGTACGCTGAAGGGGTCGGCCCCGGCGTCGCGGATTTGACCATAGGCTTGGCTGTACGCCAGGTGCTTGTCGAGAAGCCCCATTCTCAACCCCTGCTACGAAGATCGTGAATTACGTCGGAAAGGTCCCCGGCGGTTTCAACCGCCGCCAGGCGATCCAAGGGAATCGACAGATCAAAAGCGTCTTCAAGCTCCATGACGACGTTCATGAGAGCCAGCGAATCAATCTCCAGGTCCCGGCTGATCACCGATTCGCTAGAGATTTGCACACGACGACCTGTGACTCGTTCGACGGCGCGCTCGATCTCGCGCAAAGTGATGTCGGTTACTTGCGTCATACTTTTTGAGAAAAGCGCCCCAATGCGCGGCCGCGGCCATCGCCCCTGATGACGGCCTTGTAACAGGCTCGTGACCCGAGATTAAACGTCAATCTGTCCGCTGTTCAAGAAGAAGACGGCGACTGTTGCAGCCATCCCTCAGCGACATACCACGCGGCGGTTGCGGCGAATCCCTCCGCAAGCCCGAAGCGAGGAGGCGGTAGATGGGATGCCTGCTCGGCCGGCGCGATGCTCCAATCCGGGTGCAGGAACTCGCGCGCCTTGCCGCGGGTGAAGATCGGCGCGCGGCCGGAAAGGCCCGCCGCCAGCTCCGAAAACGCGCCCGCCAGAGCCAGCCCCGCGCCCGGCACGGCGGCGTAGCGGGGGGTGCGGCCGACGCTGGCGGCGAGGGCGGCCATGATCTCGCGCCAGGCGTAGCCGTCGGGGCGCGCGTCGCTGAGCGCCCAGGTCGCGCCGTCCGGCTCGCGCGCGGCGAAGGCGGCGATCTGGGCGGCGGCGTCGGCGGCGTGGATCAGCGGCGTGCGCGCCGCGGGGTCCAGCAGCGGCAGGACCGGCCAGCTCCGGGCGGCCTGGAAGAGCGCCAGGGTCTCGCGGTCGCCGGGGCCGTAGACGCCGGGCGGGCGGACGATGGTGAACCGCCCACGTCCGCTAGCGATCAGGGCGTCCTCGCCGGCGCGCTTGCTGGCGGCGTAGTCCGAGAGCTGCGGCTCGCGCGCCGCCAGGCTGGAGACGAGGAGGACGTGCGCCTTGTCCGGCGCCGCCCCGAGCATCTGCTGGACGCCCGCCAGATTCACCGCGTCGAACTCGACCCGAGACCGGGCCTTGATCAGGCCGGCGGCGTGGATCACCGCGTCCGCCCCGTCGCAAAGCCGCGCCAGCGCGGCGGCGTCGCCAAGGTCGCCCAGCACGACCTGCGGCTCGATCCCGCGCCAGAATGGATGCGACGGGTCGCGGCGGGCGAGGATTCGGACGGTCCAACCGTCGTCGGCGAGGGCGCGGACGATGTAGCGGCCGAGGAAGCCGGTCGCGCCGGTGACGGCGGCGAGGCGCGCTCCGCCGCTCATGTGTCGGACGGTCTTAAGCCGATCGGCGCCGCCAAATCCTCCCCCGCCTGCGGGGGAGGGGGACCGCGAAGCGGTGGAGGGGGCGAGGTTCTGCACTGAGATTCAGCAAGGGCGCGCCGGCGCGAACCTGCTGAGGTCCACGCCAAGTCGCGCCCTCTCCACCGCTTCGCGGTCCCCCTCCCCCGTTGCACGGGGGAGGATTTGAGGGGTGCGGCGATCAGACCGTCTCCGGCTCGAAGGCGCCGGCCAGGTAGAGCGCGCGGGCCTTGGCGCGGCTGAGCTTGCCGGAGGAGGTCTGCGGCAGGGCGTGGGCGCCGACGGGCACGACCTTCGGCTCCAGGCTGTGGCGCTGGCGGATGAGGGCGGCGACCTCCTCGGCCAGGCCGGCGCGAGCGGCCGGGTCGCTCGAGCGGGTCTGGACGAGGACGACCACCTCTTCCTCCTCGTCGCCGGCGACGGCGAAGGCGGCGACATCGCCGCTGCGCAGGGCGGGGACTTCCGCCTCGGCGGTCCACTCCAGGTCCTGCGGCCAGATGTTGCGGCCGTTGAGGATGATCAGGTCCTTAGCCCGGCCGGTGATCACCAGTTCGCCGTCCACGAGGTAGCCGAGGTCGCCGGTGTCCAGCCAGCCGTCGGAGAGGGCCGCGGCGGTCTCCTCCGGCTGGCGGTAGTATTCGCGCATCAGGCTCGGCCCGCGGGCGAAGATGC
>DASPLZ010000266.1:0-7552 GCA_035627295.1 Phenylobacterium sp.
GGACCTGATCCGCAGCTGGAACACCGCCGGCTGGATCGACCTGCCGGCCAGGGTCGGCGCGCGGATCGCGCCGCTGATCGGCGCCGAGCCCGACGAGGTCGTCTGCGCCGACTCCACCTCGGTGAACCTCTTCAAGCTGGCGGCCGCGGCGGTGGCGTTGCGGCCGGAGCGTCAGGTGATCGTCAGCGAGCCGGGCAACTTCCCGACCGACCTCCACATCCTGCAAGGGCTGCGTGACTTCCACCGCCGCGGGCTGGAGCTGCGTATCGTGGAGGCGGACCGCATCGCAGAGGCGCTGGACCAGGACGTGGCGGCGGTCGTGCTGACCCACGCCCACTACAAGACCGGACGCCTCCACGACATGGCCGCCATCACCGCCCGCGCGCATGAGGTCGGCGCCCTGGCGCTCTGGGACTTGAGCCACAGCGCCGGCGCCCTGGAGGTGGACCTGAACGGCTGCGAGGCCGACCTCGCCGTCGGCTGCGGCTACAAGTACCTGAACGGCGGGCCGGGCGCGCCCGCGTTCCTCTTCGTCGCCCGGCGGTGGCAGGCTGAGCTGCGCACCCCGCTCAGCGGCTGGATGGGCCACGCGCGGCCCTTCGCCTTCCAGGACGAGTACGAGCCGGCGGCGGGCGTGCTGCGCGCGCTCTGCGGCACGCCCTCAGTGCTCGGCCTGACCGCGCTCGACGCGGCTCTGGACGCCTACGACGGCGTCTCGATGGCTGAGCTACGCGCCAAGTCGATGGCGCTGGGCGAGCTCTTCCTCGCGCTGGTCGCCGCGCGCTGCCCCGGGTTCGCCCCCGCCTGCCCGGCCGACCCGGCGGAGCGCGGCAGCCAGGTGAGCCTTTCCCACCCTGACGGCTATGCGATCATGCAGGCGCTGATCGAGCGCGGCGTGATCGGCGACTTCCGCGCACCCGACATCCTTCGCTTCGGCTTCGCGCCGCTCTATGTGCGCCATGTCGATGTCTGGGACGCGGTGGAAACCCTGCGGCAGGTCATGGACGAGGGGACCTGGCGCGAGGCGCGCTACAGCCAGATGGCGGCGGTGACATGAGCCAGGACGACTCCGAAGGCCACTACGCCGGCGTGCACGCCGCGCCGGACATCAGCTATTCGGCCTACCTCGGCCTCGACCGGCTGCTCTCGGCCCAGGCGCCGCTCTCGGGCGAGCACGACGAGTTGCTATTCATCGTCATCCACCAGGCGTCCGAGCTCTGGATGGCCCTCTCGCTGCACGAACTCACCGCCGCGCGGGAACATATCCGCGAGGATGATCTTGGCCCGGCGTTCAAGATGATCGCCCGGGTCAGCCGCATCCAGACCCAGCTCATCCAGTCCTGGGACGTGCTCGCCACCATGACCCCCAGCGACTACGAGCGCATCCGGCCCTCGCTCGGCCAGAGCTCGGGCTTCCAGTCCTGGCAATACCGGCTGCTGGAGTTCCTGCTGGGCGGCAAGGACGCCCGCACCCTGCCGGTGCACGAGGGCTCGGCGGTGCACGCCCGGCTGACCGCGGCGCTGGCCGAGCCCAGCCTCTACGACGAAGCCTTGCGCCTCCTGGCGCGGCGCGGCTTTTCCCTGCCGGCCGACCAGCTGGAGCGGGACTGGCGCCAGCCCCGCGAGCCGAACGCCGGGGTCGAGGCCGCCTGGCTCGAGGTCTACAGAAATCCTGAGCAGCACTGGGACCTCTATGAGCTAGCCGAGAAGCTGGTCGACCTGGAGTTTCGCTTCCAGCAGTGGCGCTTCGCCCACATGAAGACCGTCGAGCGGATCATCGGCTTCAAGACCGGCACCGGCGGCTCGACGGGCGTGGCCTACCTCGGCCGGGCGCTGGAGCGCTCGTTCTTCCCGGAGCTGATCTCGCTCCGGACGCGGCTTTAGCGCTGGCATGCTCCCTCCCCTCATGGGGAGGGAGTCAGCGCAGCGACGCGTTGATGGCTTCGAGCTTCGCCGCCCCCGGCACCAGCTCCGCGTCGCCGAGAGCGTTGAGGGGGGTCGCCACGGTCTCCAGGCTCTCGTGCAGGTCCTCGGCGTCGGGATCGATGTAGATCAGGCCCGTCACCACCTGCCCCGCCGCCTGCCGCGCCTGCAGGAAGGAGATCGCCGAGCCGCGGTCGGTGGGGTCGTGGTCCTCGGCCAGCTTGTGCAGCTTCAGCACCGAGCCGTCGTGCTGGGTGACCTCGACGGTCTCGCCGGGGGCGTAGTCGACGTGGATTGGGTCCCGCTCGGAGATCACGTCCAGCCGGTTCAGGGCGGCGTTGTGCTCGCGCACATAGTCGAAGCTCTTGGTGGAGCCGACGTGGTTGTTGAACTGCACACATGGCGAGATGCAGTCGATGAAGGCCGCGCCTCTGTGGCTCAGCGCCGCCTTGATCAAGGGCACCAGCTGGGCCTTGTCGCCGGAGAAGGAGCGGGCGACGAAGGTGGCGCCTAGCCCCAGCGCCATGCCCACGAGGTCGATGGCCGCGTCGTGGTTCACCACTCCCTTCTTGGACTTGGAGCCCTTGTCCGAGGTGGCCGAAAACTGGCCCTTGGTGAGGCCATAGACGCCGTTGTTCTCCACGATGTAGGTCATGTTCACCCCGCGCCGCACGGCGTGGGCGAACTGGCCGAGGCCGATGGAGGCGCTATCCCCGTCGCCCGAGACGCCCAGGTAGATCAGGTCGCGGTTGGCGAGGTTGGCGCCGGTCAGCACCGAGGGCATGCGCCCGTGCACGGTGTTGAAGCCGTGGGAGTTGCCGAGGAAGTAGTCCGGCGTCTTCGACGAGCAGCCGATGCCGGAGAGCTTGGCCACCCGGTGCGGCGAGATCTCCAGCTCGTAGCAGGCCTGGATGATCGCCGCTGAGATCGAGTCGTGGCCGCAGCCGGCGCACAGCGTCGAGACCGAGCCCTCGTAGTCGCGGCGCGTGTAGCCCAGGCTGTTGGGCGCCAGCGCCGGGTGATGCAGGCGGGGCTTGGCGAGGTAGGTCATTCGGCGGCCTCGATGATCGGCGCGCGGGCGGGCGAGGACCGCCGGGAGATCTCGGCGGCGATGAAGCGGGCGGTGATGGGCGTGCCGTCATAGTGCAGCACCGGCTCCAGCCGCGCCGGGTCGATGTCGCCTTCGTTGATCAAGAGGGTGCGGAGCTGCGCGTCGCGGTTCTGTTCGACCACGAACACCCGCTCGTGCTGGGCGATGAATTCCATCACCTGGTCCGCGAAAGGAAAGCCGCGCACGCGCAGGGCGTCGAAGTGGCGGCCCTCCTCCTCCAGCACCATCAGCGCCTCGTCCATCGCCGCAGAGGTGGAGCCGAAGTAGAGCACCCCGAACGGCGTCTTGCGCCGCGCATCGCGCCGCACCGGCGCGGGCACCAGGGTCTTGGCGGTCTCGAACTTGCGGAGCAGCCGCTCCATGTTGCCGACGTAGACCGAGCCCTCTTCCGAATACTTGGCGTAGGGATTGCGCGAGGTGCCGCGGGTGAAATAGCCGCCCCTGGTGGGGTGCGTGCCCGGATAGGTGCGGTAGGGAATGCCGTCGCCGTCCACCTCAAGGTAGCGGCCGAAGTCGCGGCCGGCCTCCAGGTCCTCGTAGGTCATCACCTTGCCGCGATCCATGCGGCGCGCGTCGTCCCAGGCGAAGGGCTGGGTGAGCCATTCGTTCATGCCGATGTCGAGGTCAAGCATGACGAAGATCGTTGTCTGCAGCCGGTCGGAAAGGTCGAAGGCCAGCGCCCCCATCTCGAAGCATTCGCCGGGGTCGCTCGGGAACAGCATTGGGTGCTTGGTGTCGCCGTGCGAGGCGTAGGCGGCGGCCAGCAGGTCGGCCTGCTGCGTGCGCGTCGGCATGCCGGTGGAGGGCCCGCCGCGCTGCACGTCGAAGATCACCGCCGGAATCTCGGCGAAGTAGGAGAGGCCGACGAACTCGGTCATCAGCGAGACGCCCGGCCCGGAGGTGCAGGTGAAGGCCCTGGCCCCGTTCCAGCCGGCGCCGACGACCATGCCGATGGAGGCGATCTCGTCCTCGGCCTGGACGATGGCGTAGCGCGCCTGGCCGGTCTCCGGATCGACCCGCAGCTTCCCGCAGTAGTCGGTGAAGGCCTCGGCCACGGAGGTCGAGGGCGTAATCGGATACCAGGCGCAGACCGTCGCCCCGCCATAGACCGCGCCCAGCGCCGCGGCGGCGTTGCCCTCGACGTAGATGCGGTCGCCGACGTTGTCGGCCCGCTGCACCTGCAGCCCGGCCGTGAGCCCGTGCTGCTGCACATATTCGCGGCCCATCTTCAGGGCGGCGATGTTGGCGTGGATCAGCCGCTCCTTGCCGGCGAACTGCTCTGCGAAGAGCTGTTCGTAGACGCCCTCGTCGATGCCCAAGAGGGCGCTCAGCGCGCCGACATAGATGATGTTCTTGAAGAGCTGCCGCTCGCGCGGGACCTGGTAGGCGGTGTTGCACATCGCCGTCAGCGGCACCCCGATCACCGTGATGTCCTCGCGGAATTTCGAGGCCGGCAGCGGCTTGGTGGAATCGTAGAAGAGGTAGCCGCCGGGCTCGATCTCGGCGACGTCGCGGTCCCAGGTCTGCGGGTTCATGGCGACCATCAGGTCGACGCCGCCGCGCCGCCCCAGATGCCCGGCCTCGGTGATCCGCACCTCGTACCAGGTCGGCAGGCCCTGGATGTTGGAGGGGAAGATGTTGCGCGCAGCCACCGGCACGCCCATCCGCATCACCGACTTGGCGAAGAGGCCGTTGGCGCTGGCCGAGCCGGATCCGTTGACGTTGGCGAACTTGACGACGAAGTCGTTGACGCTCATCGCGCGCCTCCGCAGCCGCCGGCCTGGGCGGTCTCCAGGAGGAACTTCTGCATATCCCATGCCCCGGTGGGGCAGCGCTCGGCGCAGAGGCCGCAGTGCAGGCAGACGTCCTCGTCCTTGACCATCACGCGACCGGTCTTCAGCTCGTCCGAGACGTAGATCGCCTGCTCAAGGTTGGGCGCAGGCGCCGTGAGCCGCTCGCGCAGCTCGCCCTCCTCACCGTTGGGCGTGAAGGTGATGCAGTCCATCGGGCAGATGTCGACGCAGGCGTCGCACTCGATGCACACCGGAGCTGAGAACACCGTCTGCACGTCGCAGTTCAGGCACCGCTGCGCCTCGCGGTAGCCCAGCGCCTTGTCGAAGCCGAGTTCCACCTCCAGCCGGGCGTTGGCCAGCGCCAGCTCCTTCTCGCGCAGTGGCACCTTGCGGCGCAGCTCCTCGGAGATGTCGCTGTCATAGCTCCATTCGTGGATGCCCATCTTCTGGCTGACCAGCGAGGTCCCGGGCGCCGGTCGCTCGGCGACGGGGAGGCCCTGGCAGTACTTGTCGATGGAGATCGCCGCCTCGTGGCCGTGCGCCACCGCCCAGATGATGTTCTTCGGCCCGAAGGCCGCATCGCCCCCGAAGAAGACGCCCGGCAGGCTGGACTGGAAGGTGGCCTCGTCGATTTTCGGCGTCTCCCACTCGTCGAGCTCCAGCCCCAGGTCGCGCTCGATCCAGGGGAAGGCGTTCTCCTGGCCGACGGCGATCAGCACGTCGTCGCACTCGAAGAACTGATCCGGCGCGCCGGTCGGGACCAGCCGGCGGCGGCCGCGCTCGTCGGTCTGGTAGCCCATCTGCTCGAAGAGCACGCCCGTCAGCCGCCCGTCCGCATGGATGAAGGCCTTGGGATTGAGGAAGTTGAGGATCGGGATGTCCTCGTGGATCGCGTCCTCCTTCTCCCAGGGCGAGGCCTTCATCTCCTCGAACCCGGAGCGGACGATCACCTTCACGTCCTCGCCGCCCAGTCGGCGCGAGGTGCGGCAGCAGTCCATGGCGGTGTTGCCGCCGCCGAGCACGATCACCCGGCGGCCGATCTTCTCGACGTGCTCGAAGGAGACGCTGGCCAGCCAGGCGATGCCGATGTGGATATTGGCGGCGGCCTCATGCCGGCCGGGGATGTCGAGGTCGCGCCCCTTCGGCGCGCCCGAGCCCACGAAGATGGCGTCATAGCCCTCGGCCAGCAGGCCCCGAAGGCTCGACACGCCCTCGCCCAGCCGCATCTCGATGCCGAGGCCGGTGATGTAGCCCATCTCCTCGTCGATCACCTCTTCCGGGAGGCGGAAGCGCGGGATCTGCCGGCGGATCATGCCCCCGGCCTTGGCGTCGTGGTCGTAGACGACGACGTGGTAGCCGAGCGGCGCGAGATCCCGCGCCACGGTCATCGAGGCCGGACCAGCGCCGACCAGCGCCACCCGCTTGCCGTTCCTGACCTCCGGCGGCTTCGGCAGTCGGCCGGTGATGTCGTCCTTGTTGTCGGCGGCGACGCGCTTCAGCCGGCAGATCGCCACCGGCTCCTCCTCCACCCGCCCGCGCCGGCAGGCCGGCTCGCAGGGGCGGTCGCAGGTCCGCCCGAGGATTCCCGGGAAGACGTTGGAGCGCCAGTTGATCATATAGGCGTCCGAGTACCGGCCCTCGGCGATCAGCCGGATGTACTCAGGGACAGGCGTGTGGGCGGGGCAGGCCCACTGGCAATCGACGACCTTGTGGAAGTACTCAGGCCCCTCGGTACTGGTGCGCTGCACTTTCCGTTTCCTCTCGGACGCTCTCTTCCCGCAGGGCGAGGGCGTCCAGGGATGGACAGCGACTCGCCCCCCGGCGCGGCGTCTCGGATTTCAGCCTAGGACTCAATGTCGCGAGGCGCCAACTCTTTCTGATCACCGATCAGATCGGATTGTTTCACGCGATCAGCTGAAAAACCGGCGTTCTTTTGCGGATTTGGCCGCGGCGGGCGCATTGCCTTGCCCCAACGGAAGGTGTCAGGACGGTCGCCGCACGAGAGGGAGCCGACATGGCCGGCAGCCAGGACTTCGTCGCCGATCCGCGCAACGCCGAGGTGCTGATCTACCTCAATGGCGACCTGGTGCGCCGGGACGAAGCCAGGGTCTCGATCTTCGACGCCGGCTTCTCGATGGGCGACGGCGTCTGGGAGGGCCTGCGGCTGCACAAGGGCGCCCTGCTCTTCCTCGACGCCCACCTCGACCGGCTCTACGCGGGGGCCAAGGCGCTGGCCATCGACCTTGGCCTCGACCGCGAGGCGATGAAGGCCGCGCTTCGCCGCACGCTGGAGGCCAACGGCATGCGCGACGGCGCGCACCTTCGGCTGATGGCGACGCGGGGGCTGAAGAGCACCGTCAACCAGGACCCGCGCAACGCCCTGGGGACCGCGAGCATCGTCATCACCGCCGAGTGGAAGACGCCGCCGGCGCGACCGGGCAAGGGCCTCGCCCTGGCGACCTCGGCGATCCGCACCTCCGGCCCGGAGGTGTTCGACATGCGGCTGAACACCCACAGCCGGCTGAATCTGATCCGCGCCCTCCTGGAGGCCATCGAGGCCGGGGGCGATGAGGCGCTGATGCTCGACCCGCACGGGAACGTCGCCAGCTGCAACGCGACCAACTTCTTCTGGGTGAAGGGCGGGACGGTGTTCACCTCGAACGATCTCTACTGCTTCAACGGCATCACGCGGGGGAACGTCATCGCCGCCTGCCGCGCGGGCGCC
>DASPLZ010000267.1:0-2626 GCA_035627295.1 Phenylobacterium sp.
CTCGGCCTCGATCGGCCTGGTCCCGGCTTCGCCCGGCGGCGCCCCGTCCTCCCACTCGGGGATGCGCGCCCAGACGTCGAGCCCGGAGGAGCGGAAGGCGTTCCCCACCGGCGCCGAGCGCAGGGCGGCCACGGCCGCCGCGCCCCAGGCCCAGCCGGCCCGCGCCAGGGTCTCGGCCAGGGCCAGCGCCTCCTCGCGGGAGGGCTCAGGCGCCGCCGCCAGCTCCTCCAGCAGCAGCCGCGAGACGGCGCGCAGCGCCAGCCCCTGCGCCTCCGGCCCCTTTGGCTCGGGCAGGCCCAGCGCCATCGCCAGCCCGGCCGCCGAGGGCGCGGCGAACCTCGCCGGCCGCACGAAGGCGAAGAGCTCCAGCACGTCCAGCAGCCCCTGCGCCCTTGGCGGCGCATTGAGGCCGAGCCGGCGCGCCGTCATCGCCGCATGGGCGAGCAGCACCGGCCCGCGCTCGAGCATGTCACGCGCGTCCGGCGGCCGGATCGTCCGCGCTCCGGCCGCATCCGCCGCCGCGCACTTGGGCCCCGGCAGTACGATCAGCGCGGGAGCCAGGTCGAGCGTGGGGGTGAGCGCGTTCACCCCGTCTGGTTAGCCGGAGTCAGGTCGAAACGAAACAGGAACGATGCGGGTGCGCTACTTCGCCAGCCCGAGGCGGCGCAGGAGGCTCATGATGTCGTTGACCAGCCAATCCCACAGCGCCTGCCACCAGGGCTTCGGCTTAGGACCAACGGCGCGCGCGGCGGCTTCCGCCGGCGCCGCGGCGGGCGCTTCGGCGGCGGGCGCTTCGGCTTCAGCTTCCGCGGCCGTCTCGGCGCTGACGACGCCCGCCGTAACGCCGGCTGCGGCCGGCGTGGCGGCGGCCGAGGCGCTGGCGGCGGCCACGTCGCTCGGCGCAGGCGGGACTTCAGCGGGCGCGGCCTCGGCCTTCGGGCGCGGCGCGGGCTTAGGCTTCGGCTTGGCCACCGCGTAGCGGCCGAGCACCTCGCCGTCGCCGGCACGGCGGTAGTTGCCGCGCCCGTCCTTGCAGCCCAGGTCGTCGCCGAACCAGCGGCAGCCCGGCGGCGGCGCATCCTGCTCCTGCGCCGCGACCGCGCCGACGAGCGCCAGCGCCGCGGCGGCGGCGGCGGCGAGCATCCAGGTCTGTCGCATCTTCCCCTCCCGAACCCGGCCCGACCTGAGCCGCACCGGCGGCTCGCGTCAAGACAGGTGAAACGGAACGGGAACGCGGGTATGGATGGCGCCGATGCCGCGCGCCGCCGTCGCTTCCGCCGCTGACCTCCTGCCGGCGCGCTTTTCCGCCTGGTTCGGCGAGCGCGGCTGGGCGCCCCGGGCGCACCAGCTGGCGATGGTCGAAAAGGGGCTCCAGGGCCGCCACGCCCTGCTGATCGCGCCGACCGGCGGCGGCAAGACCCTGGCGGGGTTCCTGCCCAGCCTGATCGAGCTGGCCGAACGCCCGCCGGCCAACAGCCCGCGCGGCCTGCACACCCTCTACATCTCGCCGCTGAAGGCGCTGGCGGTGGACGTGGAGCGCAACCTCGCCGCGCCGATCCGCGAGATGGGCCTTTCCATCACCGCGGAGAGCCGCACCGGCGACACCGGCGCCTCCCGCAAGCAGCGCCAGCGGGTGAAGCCGCCGGACATCCTTTTGACTACGCCCGAGCAGCTGGCGCTCCTGTGTTCGTGGGAAGGGGCGCGAGCCTATTTCGAGGACCTCTCCTGCGTGATCGTGGACGAGATCCACGCGGTGCATTCGTCGAAGCGCGGCGACCTCCTGGCGCTGGACCTGGCGCGGCTGCAGATGTTCGCGCCGCGGCTGCGGCGGGTGGGGCTCTCGGCGACGGTGAACGACCCGGCGGTGATCCAGCGGTGGCTGAGCCCCTCCCCCTCAAGGGGGAGGGGCTTCGAGGGCGACGTCGACCTCGTCCTTGGCCAGGGCGGCGCGGCGCCGGTGGTGGACGTGCTGCTGTCGGAGGGCCGGGTGCCGTGGGCGGGGCATACGGCGCAGCACGCCATGGCCGAGGTCTACGAGGTCATCAAGCGCGCCAGGACGGCGCTGGTTTTCGTCAACACCCGCTTCCAGGCCGAGTTCGCCTTCCAGGAGCTCTGGCGGCTGAACGAGGACGCCCTGCCGATCGCCCTGCACCACGGCTCGCTGGCCGCCGAGCAGCGCAGGCGCGTCGAGGCGGCGATGGCGCGGGGCGAACTCAGGGCCGTGGTCTGCACCTCCACCCTCGACCTCGGCATCGACTGGGGGGACGTGGACCTGGTCATCCAGCTCGCCTCGCCCAAGGGCGCCTCGCGGATGGTGCAGCGGATCGGCCGGGCCAACCACCGGATGGATGAGGCCAGCCACGCCATCTTCGTGCCGGCCAATAGATTCGAGATGCTGGAGTGCCAGGCCGCCCGCGAAGCCATCGCCGAGAACCGGCTGGACGACGACCCGCCGCGCACCGGCTCCCTCGACGTGCTGGCCCAGCACGTGATGAGCTGCGCCTGCGCCGAGCCGTTCGATCCGCTGGCGCTCTTTGACGAGGTGCGCTGCGCCGGGCCGTATCGCGACCTGGCGTGGGAGGACTTCGAACTGGTGGTCGATTTCGTCTCCACCGGCGGCTACGCG
>DASPLZ010000268.1:0-3932 GCA_035627295.1 Phenylobacterium sp.
GTCTTCTTCGTACAAAGACCACCCGCCGCGTAGGGCGAGGTGCCGAGGATCGCGTCGTAGACGGTCATCTTGTCCGATAGGAAGTAGATGAAGTTCTTGTCCTGCTGGCGCGCACGCAGGCGGCCGGGCTGGATGTTGAACTTCTTCAGGATCAAGCCGTCGCCCCAGGTCAGCTCGTTCTTGAGCCACAGCCCGTCATAGGTCGAGAGCCGGCCCTTCTCGACCACGGTGTCGCCAAGCTCGACCTGGGCGGTCGTCGTCAACGGCGGCCGGTCGATGATATCGACGCGAGGCGAGATCGCTGTGCTGCTGGCGCACGCGGAAAGCCCGGCCGCCAGGGCCAGGCACACGATGAGATGCTTGAACATTAGACCCCCCCAATGCGGAGAGGCTATCGCATTGATTGTGGAGTTCGCAATAGCGCCTTATGCGCGCATCACCCCACCCGCCGCTCCCCGCCCGCCAGGCGGGTGAGGGCGACGCCGAGGCGGTCCGGGGCTTTGGCGGTCTCGGCGAAGAGGGCGAGGATCTCCTCCTGGGCGAAGCCCGCGGCGCGCAGGGCGCCGATGGCGCCGCCGACGATCGCCAGGGCGAGGGCCTGGCGGTCCGGCGGCTCGGCCGAGCGGCGCCACGCCTCCCAGGTCAGGGTCTTTGGCATGGCGCGCCTCCTTCTAAGCCCATCCGCCCGCCCGCCGCCGGCGCGCCCCCTGCGGGCGGCCCGGCGCGGCGTCGGGGGTCCAACCGCCATGTTCCGTATTTGTTCCGGCGTGGCAAGGGCGGAATGGCCGGCGGCGGAAGACTCCCGGGACCTATCTTCGCGAGACATCGCGCCCCTTCGCGCGAGACAGGCGGGACGCGGATATCCCCGGCGCCGGCGGGCCGCTTAAGCTCGCCCGGGTCGTGAAGGCGCATCCGACCTCGACCTATGCGCTCGCCGCGCCCGCTGCCTGGGCGCTGGTGCGGGCGGCCTATCTCTCCGGGCTCTCCGGGGCCGACGGCGGCCGCGCGGGGCGAGGCGGGCTAGTGGTAGTAGGCCAGCGCCTCGCGCGGGGTGATGCTGAACATCAGCTGGTTCTCCATGGTGCAGACCTCGATGCGCTCGATCCGCTCCATGGGGGGCCATTCGGGCAGGTCGCGGGCGATCATCTCCGGCAGGCGCTCGTCGTCCGGCGCGGCGATGGTGCGCAGCTCGGGCGTCAGCGAGCCGGCGAGGTGGATGTAGCAGAAGTAGGATTTCAAAAGATCGCTCCTCAGCCGTTCAGGCGGGAGCATGGAGGCGCGAAGGCCCAGGTCTCTCAGCCGCCGGAGCCCGTCGAACTCGCCCGGCGATGGTGGAGCATCGCGCAGCGCAGTCCTGGTGTCCGTCCGAACCCCGACATTGCGGCCGGCGCCGCGGCGAAGCCGAAATGGCGCAGGCGGCCCGGAAGGCCCATATGGTGACGCATGACCACGTTCAGACCCACCGCGCTGGAGCGCGCCTTCGAGCTGGCCAAGAGCGGCGACTACGCCACGGTCAGCGAGGTGACCCGGCAGCTGAAAGCCGAGGGGTTCGCCACCTCGCAGATCACCGGCCCCTCGCTGGGCAAGCAGCTGCGCGAGCTCTGCGCCCAGGCGGTGGCGGCCAAGAGCGAGGCTTGAGGGGCCGAAAGCCCGCGTTAAGCCTGTCGACCCTAGGGTTGGACCCTCACGGCGGGGGCCGGGCCTAAGGAGGGCTCAGTTCGATGTCGACCATGCGCACGTCCAGCCTCCGGCGCGGGCCGGACCACTTCGAGCCGGACGCCTCGGACGATCCGCAGGCCCAGCGGCGCCTGCGCGGCCAGCTGGAGCAGATCGACTACACGGCCTACGCCTCCAACCGCGAGGTGATCGGCGCGGCCCTGCGCCACGTGGACGCCGCGAAGATGCAGAAGCTGGCCGTGGCCTGCGCCGCCGCCCGCGCCCGCTGGGCCGCCGCGGCGCTGAAGGCCAGCGAGGAGCCGCACGCCCTGACGCCCGACGAGGCGCACCACCTCACCCACCTGCGTACGGTGTTCGTGGAGCTGGCCGAGGCCTACGACGGCCTCAGGCGCATGGTCGAGCGCGGCTACCTCAACTATCGCACCGAGGGCTAGGCGGGCGGTTCGGGCGCGGCCCTGCGCGGGGTGAAGAAGGCCCCGGCGTTCAGCCGCCGCGCCGCCACCGCCCCGACGATCAGCAGCGCCCCCACGGCCAGGAACGAGGCGGCGCGGATCACCCCGTCCAGCCGGGCGGTGTCGAAGAGCAGCACCTTGGCGACGGTCCCGATCAGGATGACGAGGCCCAGCCAGCGCAGGGTGAGGCTGCGCCGCGCGGCGCCCGTCACCAGCACCACGAGGCCGAACAGGGCCCAGACCGCCGAGAAGGCCCAGGTCTCGACCCGCGCCTCGGCGACGCGCCCGGCCATGGCCTCGCCGCGGAAGGCGTAGCGCACGATGAGGGTGACCCAGACGAAGAAATCGATCACCGCCGTCGCCAGGGCTGCGCGGGCCAGGGGGCTCCAGCCGGCGGCGTCGGCCCGGCGGGCGATCTCCAGCCGCGCCCCGGCGGCGGCCAGGTAGAGCGCAAGCAGCAGGGCCGCGATCGCGGCGGGGGCCAGCGGGCTGCGGTCCGGCCCCCACCAGGGGCTGGCCAGGAGCCAGAGCGCCAGCGCCGCCAGGCCCAGGGCCGCCCAGGCCGCGGGCTGGGCCGCCGCCGCCAGCCAGGCGAGCCGCCGCCCGCCGCGGCCGCGCGCGTGCGCCGCCATCAGGCCGAGGGCTCCGCCCAGGACCAGGAGGGCGTAGGCGGCGCATTCGGCGCGGCCGACCGGCCCGTCCATCCCCGCCGGATGGAAGGCGTCGCGAACCGCCATCAGCGCCCAGAGCCAGCCGAAGCCGAAGGCCCCGGCCGCGGCGGCGCGGCTCCAGCCCGAGCCGCCGGCTACGCCACGCCAGGCGATCGCCGCCATGAGCAGGGCCGGGGCCAGGTAGGCCAGGGTCAGGCTGTTGGCCAGCGGCGGCCCGAGCGGCGCCTCACCAAGGCCCCACCACGGGTTGAAGGCCAGCCCCTGGGCGAGGGCGGCGTGGCCGAGCCCGACCAGCAGCAACACCGGCAACCGCCAGCGGGCGAGCGGCCCGTCGTCCTCCCGCGCGCGCCAGGCGAGCAGCAGGGCCGCCGCGAGGATCAGGAGGGTCCGCAGCGAGGCGGCCATCAGCGGCCCGAACGCCTGCGCCTCGCCCCCCATGAGCGCGCGCTGGATCAGCAGGAAGCCGCCGAGGAGCGCGATCAGCAGGGCGGCGGTCTCCAGCGCTTCGGCCTCGTTGCGCCGCCCCTCCGATCGGCGCAGCACGCGGCCGGCGAGGAAGGCCAGGGCCGCGGCGGCGCCGGCCGCCAGGGCGGTGCGCCAGGCGGCGGTGTCGGGCGAGACCGCCTGCTCGACCACGTCGAAGCGCAGGAGCGAGCCGAAGGCGACGAGGCCGCCGGCCACCGCCGCCGGCGCAAGGCCCCGCCAGGGCAGGCGAAGGGCGAGCCCCGCCAGCAGCACCGCGGCGGCGGCCTGTCCGGCCGGGGCCCAGAAGGGGAGCAGCGCGCCATAGACCGCCAGGAACACGAGCTCGGCGGCGCCGGCGATCCAGAGGCCGAGGGCCGCGTCGCGCGGCGGCTCGGGCGAGCGGCGCGCGAGGATCCATGCGCCGAGGGCCATCAGCACGGCGATCGCGCCGGGCGCGGCGGCGTCGTAGGCGTGGCCGAGGGCGTTGAAGGCGGGCCAGGCCAGGGTGGCGAGGATCGCCGCGCCCAGGCCGCCGGCGCCGGCGAGCACCGTCCGCGCGCCGGCCGATCCGGTCAGCGCCGCGGCGAGCCCGCAGGCCGCGGTCACGGCCGCCAGCCCCAGAACCAGCGGCGCGGTCGCCGCCTCCCGCGCTCCGTCCGCCGCCTGG
>DASPLZ010000269.1:0-2853 GCA_035627295.1 Phenylobacterium sp.
CGGCCACGCTGTCGCCGGCCGCGGCGGCCGAGGAGGCGACGCTCTCGGCCGCGCCGGTGATCGCCTCGGTGCGGGCGGCCTCCTGGCGGTTGGCGTTCAAGAGGAAGAAGCCGACGATCAGCACCGCCGCCAGGGCCACGAAGGCCAGGATGATCGCGCCGGCCGATCCGCCGCCCCCGCCGCGCTCCACATAGGTGTTGTCGGTGCGCTCCACGGTGCGGGTGCCGTCGGGCGCCTGGGTGACTCGTTCGGTCGCCATGAGTTTGGTCCTCCTCTACTGACCCGGCGCGCCGCCGCTCCTAAGAGCGTCGCGCCGGGTGGCGGCGTCCGAGGCGATGCGCCGTCCGGACCTTGGCCAGAACCCGTTCGCCGAACGCCGGTTCCCGGACGGTCAAGCTTCGAGCGCGCCCGCCGGGTGCTCGAACTGCAGGGCCACGAACCGGCCGGTGGCCCGCCCATAGGCCCGCCCGACCGCCGCTAAGGTGCGCGCCATCACGTCCGGCCCCGGCAGGGCCACGCGCCGGTCGAACCGCTCGGGCAGGCCCCTGGCGCTGAAGACCTGCAGCCCGTGGCGCGAGGTCACCCCCGCCGGCCCCACCGCCCAGCCGGTGGACCGGTACGTCCGCGACCAGGCGTCGATCGCCGTGCCCAGCGCCAGCTCGTCGAAGCCGGGGGCGAGCGGGATAGCCACGTCCTCCTGCGCCCAGAACTGCGCGCGGTTGAGCACGGTCGTCACCATGCCGCCGAGGGTGAGGCGATAGCGCGTCCCGTCGTGCCGCGGGTCCGGCAGGGGTTGGCCCATCCGCGCGGCGGTGGCGCGCATCACCGGCTCCCCGGCCAGTTCGGCCAGCAGCGCCAGGGTCGCCGGCTCCCCGGCGCTGATCCCGGCCGTCGTGGTGATCGGCCCGTCGGTGACCCACCGCCGGTCCTGGCGCCAGCGGACGTTCGGGTGGCTCTTCTTCAGCCGCCCGACGCTGAACCAGTGGACGGTCGCTTGGCGCCCCTCCAGCAGGCCCGCCTTGGCCAGCACCCGCGCGCCGTTGCAGATCGACATGACCCGCGCGCCGGCCGCCAGCTGTCCCCGCAGCCAGGCGGCGGTGGCAGGATCGTCCTCCACCTCCAGGGCCGGCACGATGATCACGTCGGGCCTGTGGCGGGCGAGTTCGGCGAGGGTCATCTGCGGCCGCACCCAGGCGTAGCCGGGCGTCAGCCGCACGGCCGCGCGGTCGCGGGCGACGACCTTGACCTCCACCGCCCCACTCTCGGCGAGGATGGCGTAGGGGGCGAGCAGGTCGGTGGCCACCGTGCCGCGGGAGTCGGCGAGGATGGCGACGAAGGGTTTGGCGGCGGCCGGCGCGGCGGCGAGGAGCGAGAGGAGAACGGCGAGGAGCAGGCGAAACATCATGCAGCCTTTCGGGGAGGTCTGGCGGGCATGGGCGGAGTCTAGGCGCAGGCGCCTTTGGCCGAAATGACGTATTTCCCGCATTTTGCGCCACGCACTCCGGTGTCATCCCGAACGGCCCGCGGGGACGATCCGGGCCCCAGGGGTCACGAGCGCCGAGCACGCCGCCCTGGGTCCCGGCTCTCCGCTTCGCTGCGGCCGGGATGACACCGTGGAGGAATTCGGAGGCCGAGCTTCAATCTAGCCACGGCCAAGCCGGCGGCGCCATGATGCGCCCATGCCGATGATCGCCGCCAACGGGCTCCAGCTCTACTATGAACGCGCCGGCGAAGGCCCGCCGCTGCTCTTCATCTCCGGAACCGGCGGCGACCTGCGGGTAAAGCCCAACGTCTTCGACGGCGCCCTAGGCCGCAGCTTCGACCTGATCGCCTACGACCAGCGCGGCCTCGGACGCTCCGACAAGCCCGACCGGCCCTACAGCATGGCCGACTACGCCGACGACGCGGCGGCCCTGCTGGACGCCCTCGACATCGCGCGGATCAAGGTCGTCGGCGTCTCCTTCGGCGGCATGGTCGCCCAGGAGCTGGTCCTGCGCCATCCGGCCAAGGTCGAGCGGCTGGTGCTCGCCTGCACTTCTCCCGGCGGCGCGGGCGGCGCCTCCTTCCCGTTCCACGAGATCGAGCACCTGACCGGCGAGGCCCGCGCCCGCCATCTGGTGCCGATCTTGGACACTCGCCGCGACACCGCCTGGCAGGCCGCCCACCCGGAGGACGCCGCCCGCCTGATCGCCCTCTCCTCGGCAGACCCCTACGCCGGCGAGCCCGGCCGCGCCGAAGGCGCCCACCGCCAGCTGGAGGCCCGCGCCACGCATGATGCGTGGGACCGGCTGCCCCAGATCGCCTGCCCGGTGCTGGTCTGCGGCGGCCGCTACGACGGCATCGCCCTGCCGCAGACGCAGGAGAAGCTCGCCGCCCAGATCCCCGGCGCGGAGCTTCGCATGTTCGAGGGCGGCCACCTCTTCATGATCCAGGATCGCACCGCCGCCCCGGCCATGGTCGGCTGGCTGAAGGCGGACTGAGGCATGCTCTTCGAGCTGAGTGTCGCCACCCCGATGGTCCTCGGCTCGGTGCTCTTTCATGGTCTCGGCCTGCAGGGGCTGGCCCGGCTGCTCGGCCTGGACGCCACGCGCCACTACGAATTCGGCATGATGTCGCTGCGCGGCCTTGGCCTGACCACCGGCGCGGCGCTCGGCCTTCTGTTGCTGCACGGCGTGGAGATCTGGGCTTACGCGGTGCTTTTTCATCTCACCGACGCGGTGCCCGGCATGCGCGACGCGGTCTATTTCTCCACCATCACCTTCGGCGCCATAGGCTACGGAGATGCGCCCATCGCCGAGAGCTGGAAGCTGGTCGCCGGCATCGAGGGGATCAACGGCGTGATCCTGATCGGCT
>DASPLZ010000270.1:0-2799 GCA_035627295.1 Phenylobacterium sp.
ACCGACGTCGATGCGGAAGGCTGCCGGGATCCAGTAGCCGTAGTCCTGATGCGCGAGGAGCGTGCTGCAGGCGGTGTTGACAGCGATCAGCGCAATCAACTGCGCCGCGCGGGTCTCAGGCGCGGCCATCAGCGCCCGAGCCGCCACGAGGGCGGCTAGGACCACCACCGCCACCTCGACGGAAAGGAAGATCAGCGGCCCGCTCATCGGCGCCCCCCGACGCAGCTAGAACGATGCTAGCGGGTCTCGGCGGTGCTGGTCCACTGGACCGGCTCGTCGCCGCTCGCCTGGCTGCGGGTGGTCTGGCCGATCAGGAAGGCGGCGGTCAGCAAAGCGGCCGTGCCTGTGACGGCGGTGCGCCAGCCCGGCCGCCAGGAGCGGCTTCGTCGGGGAGCGGGCGGCGCGGCGGCGCCGGTGCGCTTACGGCGGCGGCGAAGGCGCCGGCGCAAGCCTCTTCCGAGAACCACGAGATTCGATGGACGACGGTTCAACCCGCTTCCCTTTCTGGGCCCGATCCTCGCGTGGATCAGGGGCGCTGTCCAGGCGGATGGCGGCCAGGGGCCCCGTTGCCGACGCCGGCCAGGCCTCGGCGCGCGTGTCAAATCATCGCCTAACAATATACAGCTTGTTGTTCTGCGATAACGCGATTATCGTCAGACGATAATCATCGTGGGGTCGATCATATGTCCGAGACCGCCAGCACCGCGCTCTCCCTGTCGCGCTTCCTCCTTCGCCTGGGCGTCTTTCTCAACCTTGCAGCGGGCGCGATCCTGATCGCGCTGCTGGCGTTCAGCTTCATCGCGGCCGGGCCGGTGGAGCAGCACATCACCGCCTCGGGCCGGCCGGGCGCGGACGGGGCGAGGCTGCTGCCGATCCTGCGCACATGGGTGGTCCTGGCGCTGCCGGCGGTCGCGGCGGCGCACGTCATGCTGACCCGGGCCCTGCAGATCCTGCGGGCGGTGCGCGAGGGCCGGGCCTTCGTGGCCGAGAATGCGGCGCGGCTGCGGGTGATCGCCTGGTGCCTGCTGGTCATCCAGGTCCTCCATATCGGCTATGGGGTGATCGCCCATCTCGCCACGGCCAACCGGCTGCCGATGGACTGGAGCCTCTCCCTGACCGGATGGCTGGGCGTGCTGCTGCTCTTCGTGATGGCCAGCGTGTTCGACGAGGGCGTGCGCATGCGCACCGACCTGGAGGCGATGATCTGATGGAAATCATCGTCAAGCTCGACGACGTGCTGCACGCCCGCCGGATGACGCTCACCGAGCTCGCCGGGAAGGTCGGGATCACGCTCGCCAACCTCTCGATCCTGAAGACCGGCAAGGCCAAGGGCATCCGCTTCGCCACCCTCGCCGCCATCTGCGACGCCCTCGGCTGCCAGCCCGGCGACATCCTCGAGTTCAAGTCCGGCGAGTCCGTGGGCGAGGGCGCCCCGCAAGCCGTCGGCGGAGACCTGCTATGACTCCCGTCCTTGGCCTCCATATCGCCGCCGGACTCGTCGCCCTTGCCGCCGGCGCCGGCGCGGCGGCGGCCTGCAAGGGCGGCGCGCTGCATGCCCGCGCCGGGACCGCGTTCGTGGTCGCGATGCTGGTGCTCGGCGTCAGCGCCAGCGTCATCGACGTCCTGAAGGGCAAGAGCGGGTTCGACGGGATCTTCGTGGTCTACTTCGTGACCACGGCCTGGCTCGCGGCGCGACGGCGCGATGGGCGCACCGGCGGCTATGAGATCGCCGCGGGTCTGATCGCCATCGCTTTCGCCGCGCTCACCTTCTGGGGCGCCGCGACCGCGGGCTCCACGACCCCGGTGGGGCAAGGGCCGGTCTACGTGCTGGGCGGCCTCATCCTGCTCGCGGGATTGCTGGACCTCCGGGTGGCGTTCCGCCGGCAGCTGACGCCGGTGCAGCGGCTGTCGCGGCATCTGTGGCGGATGCTGTTCGGCTTCTTCATCGCCACCGGATCGTTCTTCCTGGGCCAGCAGCAGGTATTCCCGGCCGGCCTTCGAGGTTCGCCGGTCCTGCTCGTCCTGGCCTTCGCGCCCTTCCTCCTGATGGCCTACTGGCTGGTCAGAGTGCGGCTCGGCAAATGGCTCAGGGCCACGATCCAGGCGCTCAGGGCGCCGTCCACCCCGCAAGCGCAGGCCTGAGCCATGCTGAACCGCCTCTTCCCGCGCCACGCCGACAACACCTACCAGGGCCATGTCGCCGCCCTCTGGCTCGCCGGCGCCCTGACCTTCCTGAAGGCCGCGGTCGCGCTGAACTCGATCTTCAACACCCGGCGGGTGGCGATGGGCGCCGACGGCATTCCGCTGGCCCGCTTCGGACCGGACGCCCAGAGCACGATCCTCAGCCTCTTCGCGCTGAATGCGTTCGGGTGGCTCGTCCTCGCCCTGGTCGGGCTGGCGGTGCTGATCCGCTGGCGCAGCCTCGTGCCCTTCCTGTTGCTGATCTCCCTCTTCGAACAGCTGGGACGGCGCTTCATCGTCCAGTCGCACGATATCGTGCGGGCGGACACCGCGATCGCCACCATCGTCACCTGGGGCGCGCTCGGCGTGGTCGTGCTGGCCCTGATCCTGTCCCTCCTGCCCGGGCGCGTCAGGGGCGCCGTCTAGACCGAAGCGTTTTCCCGGCCCGCGGCCAGGCTTCCACGCGCGGGCTATGTTCTCACTTTGTTCCACGAGAGTCAAGGCAGAGTTGGCGTTCCCCGGAGGCCCCGACATCCCGAACCGCAGCTTCCGGGTCTAGCCGACCTTGCCGAAGCACCAGGCGAGGATGGACTTCTGGGCGTGGATGCGGTTCTCGGC
>DASPLZ010000271.1:0-2161 GCA_035627295.1 Phenylobacterium sp.
TCCGCCGCCGACAGCCGCCGCAGCCGCTCGGCCAGCGCCGGCAGGCCGTCGACGCCGAAGGCGCTCTCCAGCTCGGCCAGGGCGCCCAGGGTGAGGCAGAGGGTGCGCGGCGCGCCGCCCAGGAGGGCGCGCACCTCGCCGCGCACGGCGTTGATCAGGCTCATGTGAAGGCTCCTCGAACCAATGGCGGCGGAACCTCCGCCGCGCGGGTGAATTGGAATGCCGGGCGAGGCGGGGCCTTGGAGGAGGCTCACCCCCATGCGCGTCCTGGCGACGATCCTGGCGCTGGCCGTAGGCGTGTCCGCCTGCGCGACCTCGCCGAAACAGACCGTGCTCAACCTCGACACCACCGACCGCAAGTGGACCAGCAAGAAGTGCGTCGCCGCCCGCAAGGCGGTGGCCCGCTACGACGACGGCGAGACGACGCGCGGGGTGGTGGGCGTGGTCGGCAACCTGATGGCCCCGCTCGCCGGCACCGCCGCGGCCATGGGCCTCTCGGCCACCAAGGACGATGAGCGCAAGCGCCTCAACCACCGCGTCGCCGCCGCCTGCGTCTCCGACCCCCTGAAGGGCAAGCGCAGGATGGCGCGGCGATGACGGCGCCCTAATCCTCCGCCGCGTGCGGGAGGGGCGCGACTTGCCGAGGGCCGATCCGCCGTGCGTCCTTCGAGACGCGGCTTCGCCGCTCCTCAGGATGACGAACTCAGCACAAACCTAGTCATGGTGAGGAGCGGACCTCAGGTCCGCGTCTCGAACCACGCACGGAACTTCAGCAAGGAGCCTCGCCCCTCCACCGTCTCACGCCGCCGAGAACGCCACCTCCCCCGCCGACGACAGCGTCAGGGCGTAGGTCGCCTCGCCCTCGTGGTCGCCGGCGTACTCCAGGGCCGCCACCAGGAACGGCCCCTCCAGTGTCCCGAAGTCCGGCACGATCAGCCGCCAGGTCCGCAGCGCCTGGCTGAAGAACACCTCGCGGATCGCCGCGTCCGAGGCCGCGTCGCGGAAGATGCCGGCGCCCGAGACGCTGACCTGGCGCGTGCCCGCCCCGGCCAGCAGCTCGCGCCAGCGGCCGGGCGAGTCGGAGTCCGTCGCGTCCACCCCCCGCGCGGTCAGCGACAGCGTGCGGGTGCGAAGCCCCGCGACGGTGGTGAAGACCTCGGGCGAGGCGCCGTCGCCGATCTTAAGGAGGATGTCCTTGCCTTTCTGGGCGGCCATTTCAGTCCTTTCTGAGCGAACCCCTCCCCTCAAGGGGCAGGGGTTCTAGGTGAGCGGCTCGGTCACCGCGCGCAGGCGCAGGACGCCGAAGGTCGAGCGCCAGTCGGCGGCGCGGAACACGTCGCCGAAGGTCGCGCGCAGGTTCACCAGCCGGTGGTCGTCCAGCGTCAGGGCCGCGCCATGCAGCGCCGCGCGCACCGCCGCCATCACCGCCTTGGCCTCCTCGGTCCCGGGAAAGCGCGAGACGCAGGTGAGGCTGACCGCGTGCTCGATCCCCTCCCCTTCCAGCCCGCCCCAGGGACGGATCTCCGAGCGCGAGAGGGTCAGGTACGGATAGGCCGGCCGCGCCGGCGGCTCGTCGTAGATGCGCGGCGGGTCGCCCAGCAGCGGGGCCAGGGCGGGCGCCCCGCGCAGGGCGGCGAGCACCGCCTTCTGCAGGGCGCGGTCGGGATCGAGGCTCATGTCACGCGGTCCAGGTGAAGGGTCATGCGGCCCATCTTCGGGGCTGCGCGGACCACGCGGACGACGCGCCAGCTATCCCCGCCGGCCAGCAGGATCTGGCCTTGTTCGGCCAGGGGTTCGTCGTGGCTGACGGCGACCGCATCCTCGGTGAAGACCGGCCGCAATCCCCCCTCCGCCGGCTCGGCCGCGCCCCTGACGGTGAGCTCGACCCAGAGGTCGGCCACATCGCTCCAGGTCCGCGTACGGCCGCCGAACTGCGTCTCCGTCTCGACCGCCGCCTGCAGGGTCGCCAGCACGCGCATGGCTCCGAGCGTCACAGCCGCGCCGCCCGCCAGGGCGCGATCCACGGCTCGACCAGAGAGATCGGCGGCTCGCCGGCCTCCCGGTGCTCGAACGCGTGGGCCGCAAGATGCAGCACCGCCAGCCTGAGCGGCGCCGGCGAAGCCTCGTCCAGCGTCATGGAGAGCGCCGCCTCCAGCCGCTC
>DASPLZ010000272.1:0-2122 GCA_035627295.1 Phenylobacterium sp.
ACCCGGCCGGCGCCTTCGAGGCCGCGCCGGCGAGCGCCGTCTTCATGGACATGGTCTATACGCCGCTCAAGACCCCGTTCCTCGCCGCGGCCGAACGGCGCGGGCAGAGGATCGTGGACGGGCTGGCGATGCTGATCGGCCAGGCCCGGGACGCCTTCGAAGCCTTCTACGGCGCGCCGCCGCCCGACCTGGACGTGCGCTCGCTGGTCCTCAAGGAACTGGAGGCCCGCGGATGATCACTATCGGCCTCACCGGCTCCATCGGCATGGGCAAGTCGACCACCGCGGCGATGTTCGCCGAGGAGGGCGTGCCGGTCTACGACGCCGACGCCGAGGTCCATAAGATCTACGCCGAGGGCGGCGCGGCGGTCGAACCTCTCGAGGCCGCCTTCCCAGGCGTGGTGCGGGACGGCGCGGTGCATCGGCCGACGCTCTCGGCGCGGGTGGTCGGCGACGCCGCCGCGCTCGACCGGCTGAACCGCATCGTCCACCCGCTTCTGGGCGCCGGCCGGGCGGCCTTCTTCAACGCCGCCGCCGAGTCCGGCGCCGACATGGTGGTGCTGGACATTCCGCTGCTCTTCGAGACCGGCGGCGAGCGCAACGTGCAGGCCGTGGTGGTGGCGAGCGCGCCGGCCGATGTCCAGCGCGCGCGGGTGCTGGAGCGCGACGACATGACGCCCGAGAAGCTCGACGCCATCCTCGCCCGCCAGACGCCGGACGCCGAGAAGCGCCGACGGGCCCACTATGTGGTCGAGACCGGCCAGGGCCTGGATCACGCCCGCGCCCAGGTGCGGGCCATCATCGCCGACCTTCGCGCGCACGGGCCGCACCCCAGGGCGCGTCAGGAGGACGTGGAGGCCGGTTCCGCCGGCTGACGCGCTCCAAGACAAAATCCGCATGCCGGCGCAGATGCGGCTATCTGCGCCAGCACGCCGGAGGCGGTTGAAGGCGCCGGCGAACCCGGGCAATGAAAGGGCGATGCGGCGGGAAATCGTTCTGGACACCGAGACGACGGGCCTCGACCCGCGCTCCGGCCACCGGCTGATCGAGATCGCCTGCATCGAGCTGGAGGACTTCGTCCCGACGGGGCGCCACTTCCACTGCTACATCGACCCCGAGCGCGACATCGACGTGGACGCCGAGCGGGTCCACGGCATCAGCCGCGCCTTCCTCACCGGCAAGCCCAAGTTCGCCGACCGCGAGGTGGTGGAGGCCTTCCTCGACTTCATCGAGGATTCGCCGCTGATCGCGCACAATGCGCCCTTCGACCGCGGTTTCCTCAACCACGAGCTGACGCTCTGCCAGCGGCTGGAGCTCGCCGAGCACCGCTGGATCGACACCCTGAAGCTCGCCCAGGCGAAGTTTCCGGGGATGTACAACTCGCTGGATGCGCTCTGTAAGCGCTTCAAGATCTCGCTGGCCGACCGCGAGAAGCATGGGGCGCTGATCGACACGCGCCTCCTGGCCGAAGTCTACCTGCAGCTCTCCGGCGGTCGCGAGCGGGCGCTGGACCTGACGCCGGCGGCGGTCGCCATCGCCGTTTCCGCCGCCCGCCAGGGCGCCTATGGCGCGCGGCCCCGGCCGCTGCCGATGCGCTCCACCGACGAGGAGCGCGCCCGCCACCTCGCCTTCATGCGCGAGCAGGTGGGGGACGTCACGCTCTGGGAGAAGTTCGGACTTTGATCCCTCTCCCCTTGCGGGAGAGGGTGGCCGGCGAAGCCGGTCGGGTGAGGGGTCGCGCCGACGGCGCCGCGCTAGGCGCCGACCCAACCGAAGAGATCCGAGAGACCCCTCATCTGGCGCTTCGCGCCGCCTTCTCCTGCAAGGGGAGAAGGAAAATTCAGGCCGTGCCGACCTGGCCTTCCACCTGGGCCTTGCGCGAGGCGTAGACGCCGGCGAAGTCGATGGGGTCGAGCAGGAACGGCGGGAAGCCGCCCTCGGTGGTGACGTCGGAGATCAGCCGCCGCGCATAGGGGAAGAGAAAGCGCGGGCACTCGATCAAGAGCACCGGCTCCAGGTCCTCGACCGGCACGCCGGTGATCTGGAAGACGCCGCCATAGAGCAGCTCCACATGGAAGACCGGGCCGTCGTCGCGCACCGCGCGCGCAGAAAGCTTCAGGTCC
>DASPLZ010000273.1:0-2427 GCA_035627295.1 Phenylobacterium sp.
AGAGCCCTTCAGGCCGCGCATCAGGTCGCCCGAGGCGCCGGCCTGCTTGATCATGCCCCGCCCCGCCTGCTCATAGAGGTTGATGCGCTGCACGCCGCCGGGCCCTTCCGACTGCTCGGCCCGCATCGGCCGGCCCGTGTGGTTGTGGAACTCGATCCTGGTCTCGCCGGGACCGCCGCTCGGCTGGGTGACGATGGGGCTCCCGCCTCCGATCCGACCGCCCGAGGCGTAGCGGTCGATCTCGCCGGAATTGATCGCCTGCAGCAGACGCTCATGGCGCTGCGCCTGGCGGGCGCGGACCACGAACTCCCCGTTCGACACCCAGGCAAGGATGCTGTCGCTGGTGGGCCCGCCCGGGCCGGTGACCTTGCCCCCGTCGGCAAACTTGACGAACTGGACGACCTTCTGGAGGTATCCGGGCAGGTCATCCACGGCGATGGGATTGAGGCCGGACGAGGCGCCAGCCGCACCGCCGGCGCTCCCGCCGAACATGCCGCCAAGCCCGCTGCCGAAGATCTGGCTGAAGAGACCCGTTCCGCTCGACGCCATTCCACCGCCGAAAGTGGCCCGGAGGACGTCGATGATCGCCTTGCGGAGGGGCGAGAAGATCAGCTCGTCGTAGGCCGCCTGCAACAGGCCATCGATCAGGTCACGGCCGATGTCGCGGAATGAGCCGCCGTTCACCGCGTCGCGCAGCGGGCCAATGATGGCGTCCGCCGCCTGCGCATACTGCTGCTCGGCGTAGTCGCTCTGCTGGCGCAGGCGCTCGCGGTCGAGGTCGAGAAGCTGTTCCTGCAGCACCGCCTCGACGGCCAGCCGGTTCGCCGCGATGGCGTCCGCGGTGCGGCTAGCCTCTTCCTCGCGCGTCCAGCCCTCGGCTTCGGAGGTCCGGGCGATCTCGGCCAGGATGCGCTTTTCGCTCTCGGCCAGCACCCGCTCGCGGACAGCGGCGATCTGCTCGGCCGCCGCCCTGGCGTCTACGACGCCGCGGCTATCCGTCGGGACGACCATACCGGCCGTAACACTGTCGAACGCCGCCCGCGCCGCCGGTTCGGCGATGGCCATCGCCGCCCGCATCTCCTTGGCCTTTTCGCGCGAAGCGACGAAATCGACATAGGCCTTGGCCGCCGCCTCGGTGATCGGCGTCCCGGCCTCGATCAGGCCCTGCACCTCCCGCTCGGCCTTGATCACCGCCCGGGTCTGACCGCTCATCTCGGCCTGGATGTCCGCCCACTTCTCATCGGCCTGGGCGGCTTTCGAGTTTGTCACCGCATAGGCGAGCGCCGCTGACGCCGACTCGCGCAGCGCCTGGCGGCTCTGGCCGGTCTTGGCGATCTGCTTGTCGGTGGCGGCGTTGATCGCTTCGATCTGGCGCACATAGGCCGCCGCCGCCTTGCCCTCGTCGGGCCCGCGGGCGGAGAACTTGCCGCCGGTGGCGCCGTCCACGATCTCGCCGCCCGTCAGGCTGAAGCGCTCGCCGCCGGCCTTGGAGAAATACTCCTGGCTGAGCAGCTCGTTCAGGGCGGTGTTGACGGGGCCCGGAACGGCGGAGCTCGGCTTGCGCCCGCCGCCGGTCTTCTTCGGAACCGTCGAGGGCGGCGCGGCGGCCGGATTGGTGGCGGTGACCAGCTCGGCGGCGGCGTCGAAATTCTTCCCGTAGAGCGCCAAGCCGTTCGTGAACTGGCGCTTCTGCACGCCGGTGGCGCCGGCGATGCCCGCCTGCTGCTCGCGCATCTCGCGGTCGTAGCGGTCGACCTGCTGCTGACCTTCCGTGCGCAGCGCGCCGAGGCGCGCCTGCATGGCCGCGCGCTCGGATGTTGAGAGGATGTCCCCACGGGCATTTCGCCCGCTGTTGAGCCCGGCCTGGATGGAGCGGGCCTCGACCACCTTGCTGACGAGGCCAAGCCGGGCAGCCTCTTGATCGTCGGCGAACTTCGCCGCGCGCCCGGCCGCGACATTGGCCTCCAGATCCTTGATCCGGCGGTTGCCGAACGCCTCGAAGAGGCTGGCGCCGATCTGGCTCTCCGTCGGCAGTTGGCCGGAGTCCGCTCGGGCGTTCATGGCCGATCGACGCGCCGTCGCCAGGGCGAGCTGGGCCTCGGCGGCGCCGAGAGCCTCCTGCGCCGAGGCGCGCAGCGCCGCGGCCTGTGCCTGCAGCGCCGGGATCTGACCCCAGGTCGAGGCGGTCGCCTGGTCCGTGAGCGCCCGCAACTGGTCCGTAACCACCAGAGAATCCCGCTGGGCCTGGACTTCCGCGCGATAGGCTTCCTCGGCGCGCCATACGGCATAGACCAAGGCGCCGATGGCGAGGGTGGCGACGCCGACCGCGCCGCCGAGCATGTTGTAGAGCCCACCGGCGATGCGCATCGCCGCGCTCTTGGCCAGCACCGCCCGGGTGACGTTGCCGGTCACCGTGGCCTCGGCCTG
>DASPLZ010000274.1:0-2156 GCA_035627295.1 Phenylobacterium sp.
GAGCCGAGGGCGATGGCGACGCCCGAGGGCGTCACCGCCCGCGTCCAGAGCACGAAGAGGCGCCTTTGCCCCTGCCGCAGCCCGCCGCGGTATTCGCCGAGCACCCGGGTGCCCTTTTCCAGGAGCACCACCGCGCCGTTGTCCGAATAGACGTCTTGCGGGATCACGCAGCTGACGAACCCCGGGGTGGCCGAATCCATCGCCGTCTGCAACAGGCACGGGATCGCCGCGCCCGCCGCGAGCAGGAAGTTTCGGTCGGGCAGCCGCGTGGCGCGCGCCCGGCCGATGGGCGAGGCGGCCATCAAGCTCGCGAGTTCGTCGGCCTTGGCCGGGTCGGCAGCGGGGCTCGCCGCACGGTCTGTGCTCAGCCCCTCCGGCGCCACTTCGACGGCGGATCGCCGGCTGAAGGCCAGGATCGGCGCCGCCCGGATGGTCGCCAGGTCGTTCCGACGGTCCGCCGCGCGCTCCGCGCCGTTGCTAGCTGACGCCTCTGGCTGCAAGGCAGGAACGTAAGGGCCTGAGGCGTCCGGACGGAGGGTGGGCGGCGCGGCGGGGACCGTCGGCGCGGCCTGCAGCGGCTCGAACGGCACCACCTGGCGGGCCGGCTGATCAGGGACGCCGGCGGGCTCAGGCGCCTCCCGGCCCCAGGTGGCGGCCAGAAAGACACCGCATCCCGCCACCAGCGCGCCCAAGACCAGCGCCTTGCCGCCGAGAGCGGGTCCCAACCGGCCAGCGATCGGGCTGATGCCCCGCTCGGTGTTCTGGAGGGTCGGGCGCTCGGGCGCGGCGGCGGAGTCAGGGGCGTTTGGATCGCTCATGAGGGGCCGCCCGGCTGGTCTAGCCGCTCGACATCGCTCGCCGCGGTGCCCGTTCCGGAAGGCGCGCCATAGGGATGGAAGGCCTGATTATAGATGCAGAGCACCTGGCGGCCGCGCCGCAGCCGCAGCTCGCGCACCACGGTGTGGACCACCACGAACTCGCCGCGCACGTCGAAGGGCACGAGCGCCTCGGTCCCGGCCGAGGTCACCTGGTAGATGGTCGGCGTCGGCTGGGCGCCGGGAAACCGCAGCACGGTGAAGCGGCCGTTGTCGGAGACTTCCGACGGCTGCAGCGCGTGGGCGCCTTGAACGGCGTAGCTGAGATTGCGCCGGCCTTCGACCACGGCGCGATCGAGCTTCAGCTGCAGGAGCCGGCTTTCCAGCGCGGCCGTGTGCGCGGAGACCGCAGCGAGGGCGGCGGCTTTCTCGTCTTCGGGGTAGCGAAAACGAAGGCCAAAGAGGGTCCCTTGCGCCGAGCGGGACGTCGCGCCGGCGCGCGCGGTCAGTTCGAAGGTGTAGTGCCGCATGCCGCCGCCCGGCCGTTCGCTGGTCACGATAAGGTTGGTTGGGCCTCGGGGCGCCTTCGGCTTGACGAAGAGGATGCTCTTCTCGGCCGCAACGTCCCATCCGGTCGCATCGCCGATGGCGACGTGAAGAATGGATTCGTCCTCACCCAGCAGGATCTGGGTCGCCGTTCGAAAGACGCCGGTCACCTTGACGACGGCCCAAGGATCGTAGGCCACGACCTTGATCCGCGGATCGGACGGACCAGGCCGAGGCGGCGCCAGCGCCGCCGCTGGGGCGGCCAGGCTCAAGGCCAGCGCTGCGATCACCCACCTCATCGGACCACCTCAGGGTCGGCGCGGTAGCTCGTCACCTGGAAGCCAAGGGGATTGCGAAGCCGGTCGGCCTCGCGCATCGGGGCCTTGGTGTAAGTGAAGGCGATCGTCGCGATCCAGTCGCTCTCCTCGACCTGCGGCCCGCGCCGGACCGTGCGGTGGAAGCGAATGCTGGCCACACCGTCGCTGACGAAGCTCACCGCGCGGATCGAGATCAGCGCCTCGGCGGCCGGGCCATAGATCACCTGCGGGCTCTGCGGATGGGTGGGACGGAAGTGGTCGGCCCAGCGTTGCTGCTCGGCGGGCGTCGACATGATCGACACCTGCCGGAAATTGGCTTCAGCGGCCGGCGCGAGCCAGCCTTCCCGGGCGCGGACGTACTGGGCGAGGAAGGCCTTGGTGACGGCCTCTTCGTAGCTCCGCGGTTGCTCGCCCGTCAGCCCGGTCATCACCTCGACCGCACCGGTGGCCCGGTCGACGCGCACCACGAAGGGCTCTA
>DASPLZ010000275.1:0-6410 GCA_035627295.1 Phenylobacterium sp.
TCCGACTGCATGTCGCGCATCAGCTTCCACAGCATGTTGCAAAAGCCCATGACCGCGCCCACCGGCAGGCCGTCCGACTTGCGGTTCATCGGCGGCAGGGCGTGGTAGGCGCGGAAGATGTAGGCCGACCCGTCGATCAGCCAGAGCCGCACCTTCGGCCCGTCCTGGGTGGTCTCGCGCGGGATCTCGTCCAGCGTGGTCGGGGCGGCGTCGAGGGTGTCGGTCATGCCGTGAAGATAGGCCCGCCGGCGCGGCCGGTCACCTGCCCCGCGCCGGCTAGATCGAGAGCTTCGCGTCGCCTTCCAGCACCGTCTGCTCCAGCCTGGGCGCCTCGCCGGCGCGCCAGCGCTGGGCGCGGTGCGAGACGCGATAGCGCAGCGGGCCGCCGTCGTCGGTCGCAGAGCGCGCGATCGGGCGCGGAATGCAGACGAACTCCGTGTCGATGGCGTCGGCGCTCGCCGTCACCACCGAATAGCCGTGGCCGCCCATGTCGACGAACGCGACATGCGGCGCCGAATCCGGATTGGCGAGCGCGCGGGCGCGTTCGATGTCGCCGGATCTGGCGTATTCCAAAGCGGTCCGGACGCCGTGATTGAGCAGGAGGTTGACCGTGCCCTCGGGCTTGGCCTGGCCCGGCCGGTCGGCCAGGTAGAGCGGCCGCAAGGGGTGGTCTTTCCTGAACGAGTGTTCGACGCCTTCCAACATCCCCGGCGCCGAGATCGAGCCGGTGGCGAACGACACCCCGACCGGTGCGAATCCCGCCGGCGGCAAGGCCTTGGTCGCATAGCCGGCCCAGAAGCTGTGGCGGTCGCCGGAAACGGTGACAAAGCCTTCGATCCTGGCGTCGCGCACGTGGTCGTAGATTTCGCCCCGTTCGGTGTAGGCGCAGCTGAGGTCGCCGCTGTTGAGGATGGCGTAGTCCTTCCCCGGCCACGGCGCGGTCAGACCTTCCGGCAGGTTCTGCGGATCGGCGCGCATCTGCAACGGCGGGTTGGTCGCCGCCCAGACCTTCCAGGTCGCCTTGGACGCGGCGAGCCGGCGCTTCAGCCATTGCTTCTGGACGCGCCCCAGACGGGTGGCCGGCGGCTCGGTCTTGCGGAAATTGTCGACCTTGCTCTCCCCGAAGGTCAGCTGGTCCGGCGGATCGCCGCCGTTGTAGGCCCGGCCGGCGTCCAGCGCCTCCATCAGCTCCTGGGGGGTGAACGGAAACTCGGCCATGCCGAGCGGGTCTCCCTCCTTTCGGCTGGCAGGGTCCTCCATCCTGTAGCTGTGCAGGTCGGTTATGAGCAGCTCGACATTGCGGCCGTAACGGCAGGCCCGATAGGCGGTCATGCTGGCCAGGGCGGCGCGGTTGTTGGGCTCATCGCCCAGGCCGTCCTCGTCGAACCGGGTGATCGGGGCGTTTTCCACCTCGGGACCGTCGAACCGGTCGAGTCCCGGCCCCGACGATTTTTGCACTCGCGACGGGATGTATTCCCACCACGCCTGGTTGGCGGCCACCCGCAGCTTCTGCGCCGGCTCGGCCGGGCCGCCCAGCTTGATGAAGCTCTGCCAGCCCTGCCATGAGAACTCGTGGTTGTCGCCGATGCAGACGAACGGCAGCCAGGCGCGCGCGTCCTGCACATCCGGGTCGCGGATGTGCCCGCGGTAGACGGCCCGATAGCCCTCGAGCGTGGTGGGCACGTGGAAATTGCTGACCTTGCGCGAGTCGGGAATCCTGCAGACCTCGTAGACCGTGCGGTCGAAGCGCTTGGCCACTTCCTCGGGATACTCCACCACTTCGTAGATGAAGTCGCCCAGGTGCAGCACGAAGCCGAGGCGGCGGTCCGCCGGCGCCTGGCGGTCCTCCCACAGCATCCGGCGATAGGCGTTCTGCGCGCCCTCGTTGACGCTCTGGCAGGAGACGAAAGCGAAGCGCACGGGGCGGTCGTCGTCGTCCGCCGGCGCGGTGATCGTCCGCCCCACCCGGCTGCCCATCCCGGCCTCGTCGGAGAAGCGATACCAATAGACCGTCGCCGGCTTCAGGCCGACGGCCAGCACGCGGCAGGTCCAATCGGAGTCACGATAGGCGGTGACCTGCGAAGCCGAGACGACTTTTCTGAAGTCGGGGTCCAGGGCCACCTCGACGTGCAGGTCGCCCTGGGTCGCGCCCTCGAACTCGCGGCGCGTCCAGAGCATCACGCTGTGGGCGTCGGGGTCCCCGGACGCGACCCCGTCGGGATAGAGGTCGCGGCGCTCCCGCCAGGGCCGGCGCGAAGCGTGCACGCGTTCCGCCAGCACGAGATTGGCCCCAAGCGCCGCGGCGCCTGCCAGGACTGACCGCCGATCGAGCGAAGGTTCGCGCTGCATGGATTTGCCTCCGCGGTGGACAGTCCACGATGACAAATCACTAAGCAGTTTTGCCGAGTCGGCAAGATGTTGCGCAAAAGGCGCTGGTTACGACGCGATCATCCCAATGACCTTGTGACGTCACAAGGTGGCGCGCGCCTGTCGCCCTGCGGTCAGTGGCCGTGGGAGCCTTCGTAGACGCCCGGCGCGGTCAGCTCGTTCTCCAGGCCTTCGGCGCCCTTGGCCAGCACGAAGCGGCGGTCGCAGTAGGGGCATTCGACGAAGCCGCCCTCGCCCATCTCCAGCCAGACGCGCGGATGGCCGAGCGCGCCGCCGACGCCGTCGCAGGCCACGCGCCTGGTGCGGATCACGATCTCCTCCGGCGGCGGCAGGGCCGGGGTGAGGGCGGCCTTGGCAGGGGCCGGTTCGACGCGCTTTTGCGCTTCGGCGCCGGCGAGCTTGGCTTTGCGAGCCATGAAACGAAGTCTCCATTCCGCCGGACGCTTGGCGAGCGGTGCGGGCGGGCCTAGCTATGCGACCATGACCGAGCCCGTCAATTCGCCTGTCGTTCCCGACCTTCCCGACTTCGCCATCGAGGCGCGCGGGCTCGCCAAGACCTACGCCGCGACCAAGACGACCAAGGAGATGCAGGCGCTGAAGGGCATTGACCTCGCCATCCCCCGCGGCTCGATCTTCGGGCTCCTGGGGCCGAACGGCGCCGGCAAGTCGACCTTCATCAACATCCTGGCGGGCCTCACCCGCAAGACGGCCGGGACCGTCGCCATCTGGGGCCGCGACATCGACGAGCGCCCGCGCGACGCCAGAGCCGCCATCGGCGTGGTGCCGCAGGAGATCGCCGCCGATCCCTTCTTCACCCCGCGCGAGTCGCTGGAGGTGCAGGCCGGCATGTACGGCGTGCCGCCCGCCGAGCGGCGCACCGATGCGCTGTTCGCCGCCCTCGGCCTCGCCGACAAGGCCGACGCCTATGTGCGCCAGCTCTCCGGCGGCATGAAGCGGCGGCTGATGGTCGCCAAGGCGATGGTGCACAATCCACCGGTGCTGATCCTCGACGAACCTACCGCCGGGGTGGACGTGGAGCTGCGCAAGCAGCTCTGGAACTACGTCCTGGAGCTGAACCGCCAGGGCGTCACCATCGTGCTCACCACCCACTACCTGGAAGAGGCCCAGGAGCTCTGCGACGAGATCGCCATCATCAACCGCGGCCAGGTGGTGGCGCACGAGCCCACCGCCACCCTGCTGCGCCGCATGGACACCCGCAACGTGGTGGTGACGCCCGAGGAGCCCGTGACGGCCGCCCCCCTGCTCGCCGGCTTCGAGACCAGGCTGCGGCCCGGCGGCGCCTTCGCGGTCAGCTACCGCACCGGCCAGTCGAGCGTCGAGCAGGTGCTGGCCGCGGTCCGCGCCTCCGGTCTGCACATCAGGGACATCGCCACCGAGGACCCCGACCTGGAGGACGTCTTCGTTTCGCTGACCTACGCGGCGCAGGACGAGCCGGCGAGCGCCGCCTAGCTTTCGTTGCGCGGCAAGGGGCCTTCGGCTAAACACCGCGCTCCGCGCCAGCGCCCAAGCCGCACCCGTAGCTCAGCTGGATAGAGCGTTGCCCTCCGAAGGCAAAGGTCACACGTTCGAATCGTGTCGGGTGCGCCAGGCGGGCTGACGGATCGCCCCGTCAGCCGCCCGCGTCCGGCGGGGGATCGGCCGGGATCCCGACCAGGCCCACCTCCGTCTCGCCTTCGCTCGCCGGCTGGGGTGGCGGCTTGGCCTCGCCGACCACGTACCAGGCGCCGATCTCGGCCACCATTTCCGGCGTCAGGCCGCCCAGGAGGACGAAGCCGTCCTCGACGCCGTCCTCGTTGAAGTCGAGGCCGACGCGGACGCCGGCGGTCGGCGGCTCGTCGGCCAGGAAGCCGCGCAGCCCGGCGGCGACGTCGGGGGTGGCCTGGTTGCTCACCACATTGACCGGCCGTGTGTCGTGGTCGCCCTGGAAGGCGATGGAGTCGCCGTGGCGGGCGATGAAGTCGCGGATCACGCCCAGGGCCTCGGAGCCGTGGCCGGGCGACGCCGGCGCGGCGCGGGCCAGCAGGAAGGCGTCGCCGCCTTCGCCGCCCTCGGCGATCACCCGGGCGCCGAGCACCAGGGTGTCGTTCCCCGCCCCGCCATAGAGCTGGTCGACCTCACCGGCCTCGGCCGTCCCGCCGTCGAGCCAGTCGTCACCCGCGCCGCCGATCAGCACGTCCGCACCCGCCCCGCCGTGCAGCTGGTCGTTCCCGGCTCCGCCGATCAGAAGGTCGCGGCCCGCGCCGCCCTCCAGCCGCTCGCCGCCGTCGCCGGCCCGGAGCACCTGGTCGAACGCCTCGGCGCGGGCAGGGGCCGCGGCCAGGTCGAACGGGGCCGGCGCGGCTTGAGCGGCCTCGGCCGCCTTCGGCGCCGCCACGGGGGGCGCTTCGGCGACCGGCGCCGTGGTCACGGTGGGGGCGAGAACCGGCGCCGGCGCGGTTCCCGACGCCTGCGGGGTCTCGATCTCACGGGGCGCCTCGTCTGCGTCCGGCGCCCGGGTGGTCTCGTCGCGCAGGACAGGCGACAGCACCCGGTCGCCGGGTTCGCGTTCCCGACCGCCCGCATCGAAGGTCGCCGCGTGGGCGTGGTCCTCGGTCTCATAGTAGAAGGCCGTGGCGACGATCGCCGCGAAGATGCTCTGCGCCTGGCGGCTGGCGAGGGCGAAGGGCACCACGACCTCGGGCCGCGCCGCCTCGTCTGGACCGAACGGGCCGAACACGCGTTCCAGCGCCACGGTCAGGCTGGTGCTTTCCTCGACGATGTCGGACGCGGTCGAATGCACGATGAAGCGGCCGTTGATGCGGGCCACATGCACCAGGACATCCTCGTCGGCGTCCTTCAGCACGCACCAGGGATCGCCCTCGTCGGTGCGGCCGAACGCCATGTGGATGCCGATGTCGTGGAACGGCAGGGCCGACGCCAGATCGTTCAGCCGTGCGCGCTCGCCCAGCGTCCAGTCGCCGCCGCGCCCCAGCTGCGTCACGAAGGGAAGGATGGTGGCCATCGAGGCCGGCTTCTCTACCCGTGCGCCCGGCGATGGGCAACGTCAGGCTCGCCGGCTTCGCCGAAGAGCAGGCGATAGAGTTCCGGCTCGTACCAGGCGAGCAGGGTGCGGGCGAAGAGGCCCGGCTCCACGCCCAGCGCCTCGGCCCACAGCCCTTGGGTCTCGATCGGCACCCGGCCCTGGCCGCTCTCCACCTGGCTGACGAAGGTGTAGTAGCGAAGCCCCACCCGTTCGGCGAGCTCGGCCTGGGTGAGCCCGGCGCGTTCGCGGGCCTGCTTCAGCCAGCGTCCCGCCTCCTGGCGAAGGTTCTTGGTCAGGGCGGCCCGTTCGGGATCCATGGCGGTTCTGGCCATGCGCGTTACTCCTCGCCCCGCCGCCGCCAAATTAAAGGGTTGCGACGCTTCCGGAAGCGACATACAGTTTAAACGCAACGAGCGATTATCCAACACATAATCACTCGTCGTATGGCCACCCTAGTCCTGAAACCCTGGAATGACACGCACTATTGCGCGTCTCCCCACGTCCGGCGCCGCGACCAATCGCCCGACCGATTGGCCCAGCCCCCACAGCCCGGACGTCGGAGCCGCCGGCGCCATCAATCGTCCCACCGGCGCCGGCGGCGTGGGCGGCCTTCTCGACCTTCTTCGGAGTAGATCATGCGTCGTCGATACCTGTTGCTTGCGGCCGTTTCGCCGCTGTGCCTGGCCAGCGCGGCCCTCGCCGAGACGACGATCTCGACGACCGTCACCGCCCCGGTGGCCACCGCCACGGCGGCCAGCGGCGCGCCGGACGACATCCGGGTCACCTCTGCGGGCGTGGTGCAGCCGACAGGCGGGACCGCCATCACCCTCAACAGCGACGACAATGTCACCGTCGAGGGCGCGGTGAAGATCACCGACGCCAATGACGCCACCGGCGTGCTGGTCGAAGGCGGCCGCACCGGCGAGGTGAAGATCTCCGGCTCGATCACCGTCGACGAGAGCACCGAGATCAAGGACAC
>DASPLZ010000276.1:0-2720 GCA_035627295.1 Phenylobacterium sp.
GGTGATCCTGGCCGGCGAGATGGGCTCGGAGACCATCAACCTGATCAAGCCGCCGGCCAAGTACGCCGGCAAGGTGAAGACCGGCGGGCTCCTCTCGCCCCACGTGGTGCAGGTGACGGCCGAACTCGACCAGTCGGCCTACCTCCTGGCGAAGCTCCTGAAGCAGGAGGGATTTCGCACCCTCGCTTTGCCGAGCCGCGGCCTGCCGTTCCGCCCGGGGCAGATGAAGGCCGCGCTCTCCTACTGCCACATCGCCGAGGCCGCCGGCATGGGCACGGTGGGCACCCACAGCTTCCTGATCACGCCGCAGTTCGGCACCCGCGTGCGGCTTACCTGCGTGCTCACCGAGGCGCCGCTGCCGACCACCGTGCGGGTCGACCCGGTGGACGACTGCACCCACTGCCTGGACTGCGTGAAGATCTGTCCCGTGGGCGCGATCAGCTCGCCCGGGCCGGGGCGCCGCTACGTCGTCGACGGCATGAAGTGCAAGATGTACCGCGACATGGTCGACAACTGCGGCCTCTGCCAGAAGGTCTGCAGCTACTCGACCCACCACTCCGAGATCACCGACGGGCCGCTGGTGGCCAAGGCGAACTTCCCCGGCATGCCGGCGGTCTCCTACGACCAGGTCGACCAGCCTTGAGCGCGACCAACCGTTTCGCCGAGCTGCTGGCCGAGGACGAGGCGCACCACCTGGCTTCGCGCGGGGTGCTGCGCGTTCGCGGCGACGGCGGCCGGACGGCGCTGCAGGCGCTGCTGACGAACGAGATCGCAGGGGGCGCGAAGGGGGCGACCTACGCCGTGGCCGTGGACCGCGACGGCCGGGTGTTCGGCGACCTGTTCGTGATCCCCGACGATGGAGACCTGCTGGTCGATTGCGACCGCGCCCAGGCGGCGATGTGGCTGGGGCTGATCGAGGCAAGCGCCGTGGGCCGCGCCGAGGCGACCGACGAATCCGACCGCTGGCGGGTCTTCGGCCTGCTCAACAACCAGGCCCTGTTCGACGACGGGACCCCCTACATCCGCTACGCCGACCCGCGCCGACACGAGCTCGGCAGCCGCGTGCTGCGGCCGAGCGAGGGGCGCGAGAGCCTCTCCTGGCGACATGAGGGCAAGTGGCGTGGCCACGCCTATCGGCTGGGCGTACCGGGCGTGGAAGTGTTCGGCCGGGCGAGGGTCAACGTCTTCGAGGCGGAGCTTCATGCGCTCAGCGCTCTTGATCCGGCGCGACTGGCCGCGCTCGGCCTGGCCACGCTGGAGGAAGGGCCGCGCATGGCCTCGCGCCGGGTGCTGCCGTTCCGGGTCGAGCCGTCGGGGCCAGGGGTGCCGGCCATGACGGGAGAGCCGGTCGTCGCCGGCGAGGCCGTCGTCGCCGAAGTCGTGGCGATCCAGGGGCTCTTTGGCCTGGCGCTGGTCGAGCTGGCCCCCTGGCGGGCGGCGCTTGGGCGCGGCGCGCGCCTGGAATGCGCCGGCGAACAGGTGCTGATCGCCTGGCCGACCTGGCTCGGGACCGAAGCGCAAGGTCCCGCCAGCCCTGCCGCGCGAGGCATGTGATCGGCGCGGCCGATCTCTCCGAGGGCCTCGCCCGCCTGGGGCTTGGCGCGCCGGCCCTCGCCGTGGCGGCGCTTGTCGTGCTGGTGTCCGGCATGCTCCGGGGGCTGACCGGCTTCGGCTTCGCGATCGCCGCCGTCCCGCTGCTCTCCACCGTGCTTTCGCCGCGCCTGGCGGTGGCGGTCGCGGCCCTGCTGCAGCTGGCGGTGGGGTTCGCAAATGCGCCGCGGGCGTGGAAGCTGGCGGATCGCGCCTCGCTCGCGCCCTTGCTGGTCGGCGCGGTGATCGGCACGCCGCTGGGCATGGCGGCCTTGCGGCTTGCACCGGTCGGGCCTCAGCGGCTGGCGGTCGCCGCGGCGGCCTTGCTGGCCCTGGTGGCCGCCTGGCGCGGACCGCGGCTGGAGACCTCGATCGTCGGCCGCAGGCCGGCGGCGGCGGGCGTGGCCTCGGGCCTGCTCAACGGGCTCGCCGCGATGCCCGGGCCGCCGGTGGTGGCCCACTTCCTCAATGCGCCGATCGAACCGGCGGCGGCGCGCGCCTCGCTCACCCTGTATTTCGCGGCCACGGCCGTCTTCGCCACGGCCTCGGGGCTTGCGGCGGGAATCATCGACGCCCGCGCAGCGGCGCTGGCTGTGATCTGCGCGCCGTTGCTGTTCGCGGGCGACTGGCTGGGTGGACGGCTCTTCCGGGCCGGCGGCGAACGGCTGTTCCGGCCGGCGGCGGTGGCCGTGCTGGCCGCCGCCGCAGGGATAGCGGCGGCCCGTGGGCTGGCCGATGTCCTTTGAGAGTCAGGCGAACAGCGGCTCGCAGCCGGAGCCCGCGATGGCCGCGTTGAACCGGCCGCGCGCAGCGGCGTCGAGGGCGGCGTGCTCCTCGCGCAGCCAGGCGAGGCACTTGGCCTGGTACGGGAAGGGCTGCTGGGTCCAGGGCTGGCCGTCGATGACGGTCTCCACCGCCGTCGCCTGGTCGCGCCCCGCCTTGGCGTTGGCCAAGAGCAGCGGCGCATAGACCCGGCCGATCTCCGCCAGGATCGCCGTCAGGGTCGCCGGCAGGGCCGCCGGGTCGAACCAATCGGCTTCGGCCGGCTCGTGACCGGAGAGGTCCTTGATCATCCCCACCCAGGCGATCACCCGCGGCCCGCGCTGGCGGGTGACGGCCTCGGGCGTCGG
>DASPLZ010000277.1:0-5419 GCA_035627295.1 Phenylobacterium sp.
GGCGACAAGCACCTCCCCGCGCGACAAGCTCTGCACCACGTGACAGGCGAAATTGTACCGGTCGTAGGGGGAGAAGAACGCAGCCGTGCGGATCATCAGGGCTCGGCCGCCGAGCGCCAGCACGCCTTGCTCGGCCTTGGCCTTGCTCTTTCCGTAGACGTTGAGCGGACGCACCGGGTCGTTCTCCAGATAAGGCCGCCGTCGCCGCCCGTCGAACACCAGATCGCTGGAGAAGCCGACAAATCCCAGGTCGCGCTCGCCGCAGGCCCTGGCCAGCCGCACCGCCCCCTCGGCGTTGGCCTCAAAGCACGCCGCGTGGTCGACCTCGGCGTCGTCGACGCGGACATAGCCGGCCGCGTTGATCACCGCCCAGGGTTGATGGCGCTCGAGCGCCTCGGCGATGCTGCGCGGATCGCCCAGGTCCATGGCCGCCCGATCGGTCATCACATAGGAAAGGCCGCGCCACTCGCAGGCGCGGGCCAGCGCCTTGCCGAGCGTGCCGGTGGCCCCGGCGATCAGCAGCGGCCGGCCCGGCGAGGTTTCGCCGGTCCAGCTGCGCCGTGGCTCGGGCGTATGGATGGTGCGGAACACCGGTTGGAACGTCAGGCGGATGTCGCGCCGCCACCAGCCGAGGCCGCTCTGGGCCGCCGGCGCCGCCCCGCGGCCGACCAGGGCCTTGATGGTCTGCGCCACGCCTGTGGCCCTCGGCGTCGGACCGGAGACGTCGAAGGCCCCCGGCTCGTAGCGCCCCACGTGGCGCGTCAGCAGGCTGTTCCAGTCGAAGGCGCCCAGCAGCGACCAGGCCGTCACCGCCTCGATGTCGTGGCCGCGGGCGCGCAGGCGTTTGGCGGTGTCCCAGGCCTCGGCCAGCCAACGCATCTGCTCCTCGCGGGTGCAGCCGGCATGCGCCTCGGTGACGGCGAGCGGGCGGCCATAACGCGCCCAGGCCTCCTCCAGCACCCCTTCCAGACCCTCGGGCGCCGGCAGCAGCACCCGCACCGCCTCCACGTCGGCGTAGCGCATGAAGTCATTGCCGCCGCAGCGCTCCGGCGGATAGCCCTCACAGCGGTGGTCAAGGAACCGATCGCTGGTCAGGTAGTGGTTCACGCCGACCACGTCCGGCGGGCAAGGATCCTCAGCGATCGCCCGCAGGCGCCCTTCCAGGCCGAAGCCGCAGAGCCGCGCCCACAGCGCGTGGCCGGGCGTCACCTGGCCGCTGAGGAGATCCCAGGTCATCCACCGACGACGGTTGTCGAAGTCGGTCTGATGGGCGACCGCCGCGGTGGAATAGGTGCGCCCAAGATCCTCGGTCTGGATGAGCCGCGCCTCGGGATTGACCTTGCGGATTTCGCGCATCGCCAGCCGGACGCCATCGATCTGATTCAGCAGCGCCGTCCAGAAGACCCCCTCGTCCGCCAGATGCGGGTGCCAAAGGCCGTAGAGGCAGGCGAACCGCGCCGTCGTCAGCGGCTCGTTGACCGGCGTCCAGTCGCGCACCCAGGGGTATCGCTCGGCGGCGGCCCGCGCGAAGGCGGCGAGCCCTGGCGCGAAGCTCTTCTGCGCCAGCCCGGTCCATCGCGGACCGGCGCCATGATGCACCAGCCCGGCGATCGGACGAATGTCGAGCGCCGCCATGCGCGACAGGCGCTCGTCGGTCCAGGACCAGTCGAAGTCTTGCGGATGGTCTGGGGCCACGCGCTCCCAGAGCAGTGGATAGCGCAGCGCCGTCAGCCCAAGATCTGCGAAGAGGTCGAGGTCGAAGACCCTGTCATGATGCCCGCTACGGCGGGTCTGATCATAGTAGACCTCGCCGACACGATTGACGGTGCATTCGTGGCCGCCCCAAAGCTCCAGGGTCTTCATCAAAAACTCCCGCCGCCCGGGTGTGCAAGCCTGGAGCGAGCGTTTCGTTCCGATAAATATTTGATACCACTGGATAAGTCGGGGCCCCGACAGAGGAACCGAGGGCCTTCCAGACCGCTTATCGTGTCATGGATCTAGGGACGACCAACACGGTGCTGGTCACCGGCGGCGCCGGCTACATCGGCGCTCACACGGCCAAGGCGCTGGCCAGCCAGGGGTTTCGTCCCGTCGTCTACGACAACCTGAGCTCCGGGTTTCGCGAGGCGGTGTTGTGGGGCGAGCTTGTCCATGGCGACATCCGGGATGAACGGCGCCTGTGCGAAGCGCTGGACGCCCATCGCGTTTCGGCGGTGATCCACTTCGCCAGCCTGATCGAGGTCGGCCGTTCGGTGACCCGCCCGGACCTCTTCTACGACTGCAATGTGAGCGGCACCGCGACCTTGCTGTCCGCCTTGCGCCGCTGCGGCGTTGGCCGGCTGGTCTTTTCCTCAAGCGCGGCGGTCTACGGCCATCAGCCGGGGCGCTCGCCGCTTGAGATCTTGTCGGAGGCGCTGCCGAAGGACCCCGCCAGCCCCTATGGGGACACCAAACTGGCCTGCGAGCGGATGATCGCGGCCCATGCGGGCGCCTTCGGGTTCTCCGCCATCGCCCTGCGCTATTTCAACGCCGCCGGGGCCGACCCGCAGGGCCGCATCGGCGAAGCGCACGAGCCCGAGACGCACCTGATCCCCCTGGCGATCACCGCGGCGCTCGGCGTCGGCAAGCCGCTGACGGTTTTCGGCGACGACTTCGGCACGCCGGACGGTTCATGCCTGCGCGACTACATCCATGTCGACGATCTGGCCGCCGCGCATGTCGCGGCCCTGCGTGCGCCGCTCGCGCCCGGCGCCTTCGAGGCGCTGAACGTCGGGACGGGCCTGGGCCATTCGGTTTTCGACGTCATCGCATCGGTCGAGCGGGCGGTGGGCGCGCCCGTGCCGCACAGCGTCGGCCCGCGCCGGGCGGGCGATCCGCCGAGCCTGGTGGCCGATCCGCGCCGGGCTCAAGCCTTGCTCGGCTGGCGCGCCACCGCCTCAAGCCTGGATCAGATCACCCGCGACGCGGCCGCCTGGCATCGCGCGCCCCGCTATGGCGCGGGCAAGGGGCATCTGGAGCTTCTGCAAGATGCGGCCGCCTGATGCGGCCGCCTGCCTGCCGCCTTCGGCCGGGCCCTGCTCGGCCGTTCGTCGCGCCCTCAGTTAAGGACGTCCCTCGTGTCTGAACCGCGCTCCGCCATCGGCCCCACCGTGCAACCGCTTCTCGACGGCTCGGGCGCCAAGCTCCGAGGCCGGCGGGTGCTGATCTGCTTTTCGCACCTGCGCTGGGATTTCGTCTTCCAACGGCCCCAGCACCTGATGACCCGGTTCGCCCGCGACCGGAAGGTGATCTTCTGGGAAGAGCCGGTGGACGGGGAGGGGGCGCCGGCGCTCGACCTGCAGGCCTGCGCGCAGAGCGGCGTGCTGGTCGCGCGCCCGCGGCTGGCGCCGCAGTTGCAGGGCGAGGCGCGACAGGCGGCCTTGGCCGGCCTCCTGGACAGCCTGCTCGCCGAACACCCCGGCGACCTCACCCGCTGGTACTACACGCCCATGATGCTGGGCTTCTCCAAGCATCTGACGGCCGCCTGCACCGTCTTCGACTGCATGGACGAGCTCTCGGCCTTCAAGTTCGCCCCGCCCGAGCTGGTCGAGCGCGAACGCGAACTGATGGCGCTCGCCGACGTGGTGTTCACCGGCGGCTACAGCCTCTACGAGGCCAAGAAGCACCGCCACGACAACATCCATCCCTTCCCATCGAGCGTCGACCGGAGCCACTTCGGAACGGCGCGAGGGAACCTTTCGACACCGCCCGACCAGGCCGAAGCGCCCGGGCCGCGCTTCGGCTATTACGGCGTGGTCGACGAGCGGATGGACCTTGATCTGCTCGCCGCCATGGCGGACGCCCGGCCCAACTGGAGCCTGGTGATCGTCGGGCCGGTTGTGAAGATCGACCCTGCCGACCTGCCGCGGCGGCCCAACCTCTTCTACCTCGGGGGCAAGGCCTACGAGGCGCTCCCCAGCTATCTCGCCGGCTGGGACGTTGCGCTAATGCCCTTCGCCATCAACGCGTCCACGCGCTTCATCAGCCCCACCAAGACGCCGGAATACCTGTCGGGCGGCCGGCCGGTGGTCTCCACGCCGATCACCGATGTCGTGCGCCATTATGGCGACCTGGAAGCGGTGAAGATCGCCAGCTCGCCGCCGGCCTTCATCGCCGCTTGCGAGGCCGCCCTGGCGCTCGCGCGCGGCGCAGACCGCCGCTGGCTGGCGGCCGCCGACGAAGCGCTTTCGGCGCTTTCCTGGGACGAGACGTTCCAGAGGATGGACGCCCTGATGGAAGCGGCGGCCTCCAAGCGACAGCAGGCCGCCGCCCAGGCGGCGACCGTGCTGCCCGGGCCGGCCATCCGCCCCGCCTCCCGTCGCCGACCGTTCGACTATCTGATCGTCGGCGCCGGCTATGCCGGCTCTGTCCTCGCCGAACGGCTGAGCGCGGGCCTTGGCAAGCGCGTGCTGCTGATCGACCGCCGCAACCACATCGGCGGCAACGCCTATGACGAGAAGAATGAAGCCGGCGTGCTGATGCACCGCTACGGTCCGCACATCTTCCACACCAATTCGGAAGAGATCTTCGGCTATCTCTCGCGCTTCACCGAGTGGCGGCCCTACGAGCACCGGGTGCTGGCGTCCCTGCCAGAAGGCCACCTTGTGCCGATGCCGATCAACCGCACGACCCTCAACACCCTCTATGGACTGTCGCTGAAGACCGACGAGGAGGCCGAGGCGTTCCTGGCCTCCCGCGCCGAGCCCATCGAGCGCATCCGCACCTCAGAGGATGTGGTGGTCTCCAAGGTCGGCCGCGACCTCTATGAGCGCTTCTTCCGCGGCTATACCCGCAAGCAATGGGGCATGGACCCGTCGGAACTGGACAAGTCCGTGACCGCGCGGGTGCCCACCCGCACCAACGCCGACGACCGCTATTTCACCGACACCTTTCAGGCCATGCCGCTCAATGGCTATACGCGCATGTTCGAGAACATCCTCGACCGCGACGGGATCACCATCGAGACGGGCGTCGATTTCGACGATGTCCGCGACGAGGCCGTCTACGACCAGCTGATCTACACCGGACCCGTCGACGAATACTTCGACCACCGCTTCGGCCCGCTGCCCTACCGCAGCCTCGCCTTCGAGCACGTGACGCTCGACCAGGCGCAGTTCCAGCCGGTGGGCACGGTGAACTATCCGGACGAAGCCACGCCCTATACGCGCATCAGCGAGTACAAGCACATGACTGGCCAGGTCTGCGACAAGACCACGGTCACCTACGAGTATCCGCGGGCCGAAGGCGATCCTTACTACCCGATCCCCCGCCCAGAGAACCAGGCGCTCTACAAACAGTACGAAGCCCTGGCGCTCGCCACGCCTGACGTCCATTTCGTGGGCCGCCTGGCGACCTACAAGTACTACAACATGGACCAGGT
>DASPLZ010000278.1:0-3588 GCA_035627295.1 Phenylobacterium sp.
AGCACCACGGCGATCCGCTTGCCGGCCAGGCTCATCTCCCGGTCACGCGGCGCACCACCTGCTCGATATGGGCGATGGGCGTATCGGGCAGAACGCCGTGTCCGAGGTTGAAGACGTAAGGACCCCCGCCCCAGCCTTCCAGCAGCTGGTCCACCCGCCGGTCGAGCGCCGGGCCGCCCGCGCGCAGCAGGAGGTTGTCGAGCGCGCCCTGGATCGTCTTGCCGCCCTGCTGCAGCCTCTGGCCAAGGGCGATAGGCGCCTGGGCGTCCAGCCCCACGGCGTTCACCGGAACCCTCGCGGCGTAGTTCTCGACCAGCGCCCCGGCGCCACGTGGAAAGCCAATGATCGGGGCCGCGACGCCGGCGGCGCGCACCTGTTCGACGATGCGGGCGTGGGGGCCGATCACCACGCGCTCGAAGACGTCCTCGGGCAGCTGCTCGGCCCAGCTCTCGAAGATCTTCAGCGCCTGGGCGCCGGCCTTGGCCTGCATGACCAGGTAGCGGCTGGTGGCCTCGACCAGGATGTCGAGCAGGCGGTCCAGCGCCTCGGGGTGCTGGTGGGCGTAGGTGCGCGCGCCGGCGCGGTCCGATCCGCGCCCCTCGATCATGTAGGTGGCCACCGTCCAGGGCGCGCCGGCGAAGCCGATCAGCGCCCGTTCCGGCTCCAGCGCCGCCCGCACCCGCGAAAGGGTCTCGCCGATGGAAGACAGGCGCGCGGTGGAAGCCTCGATCTCGCCGGTCATGCGGTCGAGCGGCGGCAACGGCCCTAGCCGCGGGCCCTCGCCGGCCGCGAACCAGAGCTCCTGGCCCAGGGCCTGGGGGATCAGCAGGATGTCGGCGAAGACGATCGCCGCATCGAACGGGAACCTGCGCATCGGCTGCAGGGTGATCTCCGCGGCCATCTCGGGGTTGAAGCACATGGTCAGGAAGTCGCCGGCCGTCTCCCGCAGGGCCCGGTACTCGGGCAGCGAGCGGCCCGCCTGGCGCATGAACCAGACCGGCGGCCGGGGCAGGGTTTCGCCGGCGAGGGCGCGGAGGAGGAGGGGCTGGGCCGAAGAACTCATGACCTGCGCCTTAGACCCAATCCGAAGGCCAGGCTCAAGCCTCGCCGAGGAAACCCCTCTCCACTTCCAGTCTTAAGGATTGAAAGAGAAATGGAGGAAGAAGCGGTAGGGCCAGGTAGGACCGGGGATGACCGGCGGCCGTGCAACGGCGGCGCCCGGGCGATCCTAAGGTTGTTAAGGGTTCGTTAACGCTTGTCGGCCGGGCTGTGAACTCCGGGGATGACCGGCCAAGTCGCCGGCCGGCCTTAAGGATTCGTTAACCTCTCGGCGCGGCGGCTGTGGGAGGCGGGTCAGTCGGTCGCAGACTGCGAACGGACGCAAGGTTGGCGGATTCACCTGTGGGAAGCGTTCGGCGCCGTCCCTTGCGAAACCACCGCCGCGGCGCCCAGCCATGAACAGGCCGAGATGATGACGGGGCGAAGGCGCACGATTCTTCCCCAACCCGCGGGGGCTCGGCTAAGAGGGAGTCCGGTCAACCGTCCCCGGATATTTTTCGCCCGGATACCCCATCGAGATGAGCCCGGCGCAGCGCTTCGCCACCTACTTCCACGTCCATCTGGTCTCGGATTCCACCGGCGAGACGCTGAACGCGCTCGCCCGGGCGGTCTGCGCGCGGTTCGACGACCTGATGCCGATCGAGCACATCTACGCCCTGGTGCGCTCCATGCGGCAGCTGGAGCGGGCGCTGGAGGACATCGAGGCCGCGCCGGGCGTGGTCATCCACACCATCGTCGACCCGGAGATCCGCACGGCGCTGGAGGAAGGCTGCCGGCGGCTGGACATGCCCTGCCTGCCGGCGCTGGACCCGCTGGTCGCCTCCCTGCAACGCTACCTGGGCGTGGCCCTGACCAGCCGGGTGGGCGTGCAGCACACGCTCGACAACGACTATTTCAACCGCATGGACGCCCTGAACTACGCCATCGGCCACGACGACGGCCAGGGCGGCCAGGACCTGGCACAGGCCGACGTGATGCTGATCGGCGTCTCGCGCACCTCCAAGACCCCGACCTGCATCTACCTGGCCCATCGGGGCGTGAAGGCGGCCAATGTGCCGCTGGTGCCGCATCGGCCGCCGCCGGAACAGCTGTTCAACCTCAAGCATGCCCAGGTGATCGGCCTGACCGTCTCGCCCGACCGGCTGATCCAGATCCGCAGGAACCGCCTTCTCAGCCTGAAGGAGGACCGTGAATCCAGCTACATCGACCACGAGGCGGTGCGTGAGGAGGTGGTGCGCGCCCGCCGGCTCTATGAGCGCCAGGGCTGGCCGGTGATCGACGTCACCCGGCGCTCGGTGGAGGAGACCGCCGCCCAGGTGATCAACATCCTCAATCGCGGCCACGGCCAGGTGGAGGTCTTAAGTTGAGACTGATCCTGGCCTCCAGGAGCGCCGCCCGCTCCGCGGTGCTGGCCGGGGCCGGCGTGGCCTTCGAAACGGCCGCCGCCCCGGTGGACGAGGCCTTCGAGAAGGTGCGCCTCCTGGCGGAGGGCAAGGGGCCGCGCGAGGTGGCCGAGGCGCTGGCGGTGCTGAAGGCCCAGGCGGTCGATGCGCCGGCAGGGAGCCTGGTCATCGGGGCCGACCAGACCCTGGACCTCGACGGCCAGCTGTTCGACAAGGCCGAGAGCCTGCCCGAGGCCCGCACCCGCCTTCAGCAGCTGCGCGGCCGCGAGCACCGGCTGCACGCCGCCGTGGTGGTGGTGAAGGACCGCGAGCCGATCTGGCGCGAGACCGCCACCGCCACCCTGACCATGCGCGACTTCTCCGACGCCTTCCTCGACGCCTATCTGGCGGCCGACGCCGAGCAGCTGCTGGGCTCGGTGGGCTGCTACCGTCTCGAAGGGCCGGGCGCGCAGCTCTTCTCGGCGATCGAGGGCGACTATTTCGCCATCCTCGGCCTGCCGCTGCTCGGCCTGCTCGACCTGCTGCGCCGCGAAGGCGAGCTTGTCGCATGAGGCCGATCTCGGGCGCCACCGTGGTGGCCGGGGTCGCCGGCGCGCCGGTGCGCCACTCCCTGAGCCCGCTGATCCACAACGCCTGGCTGGCGGCGGCCGGGATCGACGGCGTCTACGTCGCCTTCAGCCCGCCGGCCGGCCGGTTTCCCGCCTTCGCCGAGGGCCTGCGAGGCGGCGCGGTGCGCGGCCTCAACGTGACCGTGCCGTTCAAGGAAGACGCCCTGGCCCTGGCCGACGCCGCAACGCCCAGGGCGGCCGCGGCGGGCGCGGCCAATGTGCTGCTGTTCGAGCCCGAGGGCACGATCCGCGCCGACAACACCGATGGGGCGGGCCTCATCGCCGCCTTCGCCGAGCAGGCGCCCGGCTTCGACCTGACGACCGGGCCGGTGGTGATCCTCGGCGCCGGCGGCGCGGCCCGGGGCGCGGCGGCCACCCTGCGCGAGGCCGGCGCGCCGCAGGTCCGGATCGTCAACCGCACGGCCTCCAGGGCCGAGGCCCTGGCGCGGGCGCTGGGTGTGGCGGCCGCCGCCGACGCGCCGGCGACCTACGCTGACGCGGCGGCGGTGATCAACGCG
>DASPLZ010000279.1:0-2403 GCA_035627295.1 Phenylobacterium sp.
CCCCTCCCCGGCCTGGCCGGAGGGACGCGGCGTCTTCCTGCTGCGCCCGCTGCTGACCACCCGCCGCCAGGCCCTGCGCGACCTCTTGGCCGATGCGGGGCAGGCCTGGATCGAAGACCCCGCCAACGCCGATCCCCGCTACGCCCGTGCGCGCGCCCGCGCCCTGGGGCCGGATCCCGTCCCCGTCCCCCAGGCCCCGGCCCCGCTGGCGGCCGTGGCGGGCGCGGAGCTCACCTGCTCGGGGGGCTTGCGATTTCGCCTGCCGATCCCGCCCAACGCCTTGGCGCCCCTGCTGGCGATCGCCTGCCTCAGCGCGGCCGGGGGAAGCCGCCCGCCCCGCCGCGCCCGGCTGCTGAACCTGGCCGAGAGGGTGGCCGAAGGCGCCCCGCTGATCGCCGCCCTCGCGGGCGCCAGCGTCAGGAGCGACGGCGAGAGCCTGCGCGTCCTGCGCAATCTCGGCGAACTGGCCCGCCGCCGTGCGGAGCCGCTGGCGCTGGCCGCGGGCGAGGCCGGCGTCTGGGACGGCCGCTTCGAGGTCGAGGCGGCGGGGGAGGTGAAAGTGGTCCCGCTCGCAGGCCTCGCCCGGCGCCTGTCGCCGGAGGCGCGGCGGCGGCTCGCCCGCATCCCGGCCGAGGACCGTCCGGCGCTGCCCGCGCTGGTGACGCCTTCCGGCGAGGTTTCCTGCCCGCTGCTGGGCGAGGCCCCCGGCCGCGTCAGGCCGCTGGCGCTGGCGCGGGCTCGGGCGGCGGCGGGGTTGGTTCAGCGCGAGCCGGCCTAGCCGCCAGCACCCCCTCGATGGCGGCGACGATGGCGTCGGCGTGGCGCACGCCCAGCAGGGTGGCGTGGCCGGCTGCGGCCACATGCGCCACCGAGCCAGCCAGGGAGGTCGTCGCCGGCGCGGCCTGCACCTTCTTCCAGTCCTCGCGCCCGGCCTCGGGACCGGCGGTGACAACCGCCACCGGCCAGGCCGGGTCATAGCCGCCGGCCTTCAGCACTTGCTGGGCCGAATGCGGCCAGGTGCGCACCTCCTCGGCGGACCAGCGGTTGTGCGGGCCGGAGCCGAAGAAGCGCTGCTTCTCGGCCCTGGCCTCGCCGGTCAGGCCGATGCGGTCGCCGATCAGCGGCGACAGCGGCTTGAAGAGCCCGGTGCTGGCGCCCCACCCCGCCAGGGTGGAGGCCTGCGAGAACCGCTTCAGGAAGACGGTGACCATCGGCGAATAGATCGCCTCGGGCGTGGCCGCATCCACCAGCACCACCCCGGCCACCTTCTCCGGATGGGTCACGGCGAACTGGCGCACGAAGAGGCCCGCCATCGAGTGGCCGACCAGCACATAGGGGCCCGCCTCGCCCCTGGCGCGCAGCAGGGCGTCCAGGTCGGCGGCGATCGCCTCGGCGTCGCGCGGCTTGGGCCCGGGGTCGGAAAAGCCGAGGCCCGCCCGGTCGTAGCTGCAGCTGCGCAGCCCCTTGGCCGCCAGCTTGTCCTGCACCACGCCCCAGTCGGCCGAGAAGCCGAAGGCCCCGGACTCGAAGACCACCAGCGGCGCGTCCGAGGCCTCGCCCACGCAGACGATCCGCAAGGACCGCCCGCCGATATCCACTTTCTCGCCGCGCATCTTGCCTTGTGCCGCCACCGCGCTCACCCCGCCGCCGACGGCGATATAGGCAAGCACCACGAGGATGACGACTGCGAGGGCGCGAAAGGCGAGCTTGAGCATCGGATCGTTCTAGCCCACGGTCCGGCCTCGACAAGGAGGGGCGGGATGCTGCGGTTGATCCTGGGGGTTCTCGCGGGCGTCGTGGTCGGCGTGATCGTCATCGGCGTGGTCGAGGGCATGGGCCACATGATCTTCCCGCCGCCGCCGGGCGTGGACCTCACCGATCCGGCCCAGTTGAAGTCGGCGATGGCGCAGGTGCCGGTGCAGGCCAAGGTCTGGGTGCTGCTCGCCTGGTTCCTCGGCGCGCTGGCGGGCGCCTCGACGGGCAACCTGGTCGCCGGCCGCCGCCGCTGGGCCGGACGGGCGACGGCGATGGTGCTGTTCGCCTTCGCCGTCTGGACGATGCTGACCATCCCCCACCCGGCCTGGTTCGTCGCCGCGGCCGTAGCCGCGACCCTGGCGGCCGCGGCCCTGGCGGAGATCGCCTTCGGCCGCCGACGGCTCAGTCAGGCTTCCTGAACGGCTCGGGCACGCGCGCCCCGCCCTGTCGGGCGAGCATCCAGCCGGGGTACTCCGCCGGCAGCTCGCTGACCGCGTCCAGCTTGGCGACCTCCTCGGGCGTCAGTTCCAGGTCGGCGGCGGCGAGGTTGTCGTCCAGCTGCTCGACGGTCTTGGCGCCGATGATGATGCTCATCACGTGCGGCTTGGCTAGCAGCCAGGCCAGCGCCACTCGCGCCACCGAGACGCC
>DASPLZ010000280.1:0-2560 GCA_035627295.1 Phenylobacterium sp.
GCCGTAGCGGATCGAGACCTGGCCGGACGCCAGGTTGATCAGCGCCGAGGGGATGAAGAAGGGGCTGATGCGGCGCGGGCCTTTCTCGTGCAGCTCCACCGAGTTGCGCTCGATGGTGCCGAGGCCGCCGATGCCGGAGCCGATGATGACGCCGGTGCGATACTTGTCTTCCTCGGCTTCGGGCTTCCAGCCGGAGTCCGCCACCGCCTCGTCGGCCGCCGCCATGGCGTAGAGGATGAAGTCGTCGACCCGGCGCTGGTCCTTCGGCGCCATGGTCTTGTCGGGATCGAAGGAGCCCTCGATGTCCGCCCCGCCGCCGCCCCGGCCGTCGACGCGAGGCACCTCGCAGGCGATCTGGCAGGCGTAGTCGGTGACATCGAAGGACGAGATCCGCCCGGCGCCGGACTTGCCGGCCAGGATGGCCTTCCAGCTCAGTTCAACGCCCTGGCCGAGGGGGGTGAGAAGGCCTAGTCCGGTGACGACGACGCGACGCATTTCCTGATCAACTCCTCGCCGGCGCAAAAGAAAAGACCGCCGCGGCTGCGGAGCGAAATCCGCGACGCGGCGGCCCTATGGCTCGCGAGCGATGGGGGCTTAGCCGCCCACCTTCTCCCCGATGAACTTCACCGCGTCGCCCACCGTCTGGATGTGCTCGGCCGCGTCGTCAGGGATCTCGATGTCGAACTCTTCCTCGAAAGCCATGACCAGCTCGACGTTGTCGAGGCTGTCGGCGCCCAGGTCGTCGATGAAGCTGGCCTTTTCGGTGACCTTTTCCGGGTCGGCGTCGAGGTGCTCGATGACGATCTTACGGACGCGTTCAAGAATGTCGGACATGCAGTTTAGTCCCTCGTGTCTCTAACTGTTGGCCGATCAACGCCCGAAAGCCCTGAACAGCAGCAATCCCTGACGTGCCGACATGGTCGCGCCTAAGGAGTCGGCGCACCGCGTAGCATGTTCCTTTTCGCCCGCCTAGCGCGGCGAGCGGCGAGGTCAGATCATCGCCATGCCGCCATTCACATGCAAGGTCTGGCCGGTGACATAGGCCCCCTCGTCGCTGGCGAGGTAGACGCAGGCGGCCGCCACGTCGCCGCCGGAGCCCAGCCGGCCGGCCGGAATCGTGCCGAGGATGCCGGCCTTCTGCTGCTCGTTGAGGGCGTCGGTCATCGGGCTTTCGATGAAGCCGGGGGCGACGCAGTTCACCGTCACATTGCGGCTGGCGACCTCCTGGGCGAGGGCCTTGGAGAAACCGATCATGCCGGCCTTGGAGGCGGCGTAGTTGGTCTGGCCGGGGTTGCCGGTGACGCCGACCACCGAGGTGATGCCGATGATGCGGCCGGCCCGGCGCTTCATCATGCCTTTCAGGGCCGCGCGGCTGAGGCGGAAATAGGCCTCCAGGTTGACCTTGATGACCGTCTCCCAATCCTCGTCCTTCATCCGCAGCAGAAGGCCGTCGCGGGTGACGCCGGCGTTGGCGACCAGGATGTCCAGCGGGGTCCCGGCCGCCTCTTCCGCCTGGGCGACCAGGCCGTCGACGGCGGCTGGGTCGGAGAGGTTGGCGGGAGCGAGCGAGGTGCGCCCCCCGAGCTCGCCGGCCAGGGCCTTCAGCGCCTCCTCGCGGGTGCCGGAGAGCACGACGTGCGCGCCCTGGGCGTGCAGGGCTCTGGCGATGTCGCCGCCGATGCCGCCGGTGGCGCCGGTGACGAGGGCGGTCTTGCCGGTAAGGTCGAACATTGAAGCGGGTCCTCGTTGCGTCCTTCGAGACGGCCTTCGGCCTCCTCAGGATGACTCATTCAGCACTAGCCTGGTCATGGTGAGGAGCGCGAAGCGCGTCTCGAACCACGCAAGGCCTCTAGAGCGACTTGGCGAACGCCTCCAGGTCCGCCGGCGCGTTCAGCGACACCGCCTCGGCGTCCGGCGCGATGCGCTTGACCATGCCGGCCAGCACCTTGCCGGCGCCGGCTTCGGCGAAGCGGGTGACGCCCCCCTCCCCGGTCAGCCATTCGACGCTCTCGCGCCAGCGGACGCGGCCGGTGACCTGTTCGACCAGCAGGCGGCGGACAGCCTCCGGATCGTTCGTCGGGCGGGCGGTGACGTTGGCGACCACCGGCGCGCGGGGCGCGGAGATGGCGGCGTCCGCCAGGGCGGCGGCCATCTCGTCGGCGGCGGGCTGCATCAGCGGGCAGTGGAAGGGCGCCGAGACGTTCAGCGGGATGGCCCGGGCGCCCAGCTCCTTAGCCTTCTCGATGGCGCGGTCGACGGCGGCCTTGGCGCCGGAGATCACCACATTGCCGGCGTTGTTGTCGTTGGCGACCACGCAGACGCCGACCTCGGCGCCTGCCGCGGCGGCGGCTTCGGCGAGTGCGACGTCGCTCTTCGGGCCGATCAGGGAGGCCATCGCCCCCTCACCCACCGGCACGGCGCGCTGCATGGCCTGGCCGCGCAGCTTCAGGAGGCGGGCGGTGTCGGCCAGGCTGATCGCGCCGGCCGAGGCCAGGGCCGAGTATTCGCCGAGGCTGTGGCCAGCGACGAAGGCGGCCTTCTCCACGCCGACGCCGAAGTC
>DASPLZ010000281.1:0-2531 GCA_035627295.1 Phenylobacterium sp.
GCCGGCCGCTCCGGCATCGGCAGGCCCTGCGCCTTCAGGGCGTTGCCCAGCGAGCGCCAGCGCCGCTCGGTGAAGAAGTAGGCCGGATCGACCTGCTCCAGGCCCTGCGCGGCTGCGAAGGCGTCCGCCCCCGAGCCGATCAGGAAGACGTGCGGCGACTTCTCCATCACCGCCCGCGCCGCCGAGATCGGATGCCGCGTGCGGGTCAGCCCGCCCACCGCCCCAGCCTTCAGGGTCGCCCCGTCCATGATCGCAGCGTCCAGCTCGTTGCGCCCTTCGGCGGTGAACACCGCCCCGCGGCCGGCGTTGAAGAGCGGGTCGTCCTCAAGCAGGTGGATAGTCGCCTCGATGGCGTCGAGCGCCGAGCCGCCGCGCTTCAGCACGTCCGCGCCGGCTTCCGTGACCTTGGCCATGGCGGCGCGGTAGGCGGCGTCCTGCTCCGGCGTCAGGTCCTTGCGCTCGATCACCCCCGCCCCGCCGTGCACCACGATCGCCCATTTCGGCTGGGCGGCCTCGGCGGCGGCGGTCATGGCGAGAACTCCGATGGCGGCGGCGAGGAGGCGTCTGATCATGGCCCGCCAGCCTTGCGTCAATCCCCGCGGCAAGCCAAGCCGCATGATGAAGGCGAGTTCACTGGAGCCGGTGCGGCCGGCGTGATGTCCTCCGCGGCGGAGGGGGATTCATGAAGCTCGCCATCCTGCTCGCCGCCCTGGCCCTGGCCGGCCCCGCCGCCGCCGCGCCGCCCGAGGCGCCCGCCGACCTGGTCGCCGACGGCTATTTCGAGATCGCCGACCCGGTGGCCGACCACGTCTGGGTGATCCGTCAGGCCGAGCCCTTCCACCTGCAGCCGATCGGCAATGTCACGGTGATCGAACAGGCCGACGGGCTGGTGCTGGTCGACGCCGGCGGCTCGGCTGGGGGCGGCCGACGCCTCGTCGGCCTGGTGCGGGGCCTCTCGTCGAAGCCAGTGAAGGCGGTGATCCTCACCCACTGGCACGGCGACCACCCGCAGGGCCTCTCCGAGATCCTCAAGGCATGGCCCGAGGCGCGCACCATCGCCACCGCGGCGACCCAGCGGCGCCTGCAGACCCCGGCGACCATGAACACCCCTGCGATCCTCGATCCCGCACGCAACGCCAAGATGCTGGAGAACTACGCCGCCGTGTCGCAGCGGGCGCGCGACAACGCCGCCAAGGCCATGACCGACGCCGAGCGCGAAGGCTGGCGCAAGCTCGAGCGGCTGTTCACCTGGCTGGGCCGCGACATGGACGGGACGGTGACCCTCGCGCCCAAGGAGACCTTCACCGATCGCCTGGCGCTCGACGACGCCGAGGTTCCCGTCGAGGCCCGCTTCCTCGGCCGGGCCAACACCGACGGCGATGCGGTGGTCTGGCTGCCGCGCCAGCGGGTGCTGGTCAGCGGGGACATCGTGGTCTCGCCGGTTCCCTATGGATTCGGCAGCTATCCGAAGGACTGGATCGAGGTGCTCGGCCGATTGAAGGCCTATGACTTCGCCGTGATGGTTCCCGGTCATGGCAAGCCGATGCGCGAGGCGGCCTATCTCGACCGCCTGATCGCCCTGCTCACCGAGGTGCGCCGTCAGGTCGCCCCGCTGGCCGCTCAGGGTCTCCCGCAGAAGGAGATCGAGGCCAAGGTCGACCTTTCGGCCCAGTCGCGGGGCTTCACCGGCGGTGATCCCTGGCGGGAAAAGTGGTTCTTCAACTACTGGACCCAGCCGATCCTCGCCTCCGCCGCCAAGGAGGCCCGCGGCGAGCCGATCGAGCAGGGCCTTGCCCCTTCCTGAGGCTGGAGGCGCGTCGCCGCCTGTGCCACGCTGGCCTTCATGGACGCCCGCGCCGCCCTCGCCCGCCTGATCGCCGACGCCCGCCGGGTGGTGGTGTTCACCGGCGCCGGGATCTCCACCGAGTCCGGCGTCCCCGACTTCCGCAGCCCTGGCGGCGTCTGGAGCCGGATGAAGCCGATCTACTTCCAGGAATTCGTCGCCAGCGAGGAGAAGCGCCGCGAGGCCTGGACCCGCACCTTCAGGGGCTCGGCGGGCTGGACAGGCGCGAAGCCCAACGCCGGCCACTATGCCGTCGCCCGGCTGGTGAACGACGGCAAGGTCTCGGCGGTGATCACCCAGAATGTCGACAACCTGCATCAGGATTCCGGCGTATCCCCCGAAAAAGTCATCGAAGTTCACGGCAACGCCAGCTACGCCAAGTGCCTGGAGTGCGGCCTGCGCCACGAGTTTGCCGAGCTGAAGCCCGCCTTCCTCGAACGCGATGAGATCCCCGCCTGCCGCGCCTGCGGCGGCATCGTGAAGAGCGCCACCATCTCCTTCGGCCAGGCCATGCCGGAAGCCGAGATGGCCCGCGCCGAGGAAGAGGCGCGCGCCTGCGACCTTTTCCTGGTTCTCGGCTCGTCGCTGGTCGTCTACCCGGCCGCCGGCCTGCCGATCCTCGCCAAGCGGCACGGTGCGGCCCTCGCCATCGTCAACCGCGAGCCCACCGAGCAGGACCCGCTCGCCG
>DASPLZ010000282.1:0-2108 GCA_035627295.1 Phenylobacterium sp.
CGATGTACATGCCGGGGCGCTTGCGCACGGCGTCCAGGCCCTTGAGCACCTTGATGGATTCGGCGCCGTACTCTGCAGGGCCGCCAGCGGTTTCGTCGGTCATCTAGTCGTCCAAAATGGCCAGTTCGGAGCCGTCCACGCGAACGCCCTGAGCCCGGCCGGCAAGGTCTTCGAACAGCTGCTCGTCGGTTCCTGTCAGAAAAGCCTGAAGGCCGAGCGCCACGATCTCGTCGAACAGAGCGGCCCGCCGGCGGCGGTCCAGATGCGCTGCGACTTCGTCGAGTAACAATATAGGTGATGGGGCTGATTCTGCACGCGAAAGACGCGCCGCCTGGGCCAGAACGAGGTTGAGGATCAGAGCCTTCTGCTCACCGGTCGAGCATTCGGCGGCGGGCCGGTCCTTTTCCACATGGGTGACGGCCAGATCGCCCCGGTGCGGGCCGCTCAGCGCCCGGCCGGCGGCGGCATCGCGGGGGCGGGCGGCGGCGAGGGTGGCGGCCAGCCTGGCCTCGATCTCGTCGAACGCAGCGCCGGCCTCGACCATCCGTTCCCATTCGCCGGTGAGGAGGAGCCGCGCCTGCGGGAACGGCCGCTCGCCGCGCCCGTCGATCTCGGCCTGCAGGGCGGCGAGGGCGCGGGCGCGGGCGTCGGCCATCAGCGTCCCGGCCTCCGCGAGGCGGGCCTCCAGCGCGCTCAGCCAGGCCGGATCGGCGGGCTCCTCGGCGGTGAGCAGGCGCATGCGCTCGCGCATGGCCTTCTCATAGGCCGAGACGTGGTTGGCGTGCCGCGGCTCGGCGGCGAACACGAGGCGGTCGAGGAAGCGCCGCCGATCGCCCGCGCTTTCCAGGAAGAGCCGGTCCTGCGCCGGCGTCAGCCAGACCTGGCGCAGGTGCTCGGCGAGGCGGCTCGGCGGCGCAGGAGCCCCTTCGATCCGCACCAGGCGCCGCGCCGCGCCAGGCGTCTCGATGCCGGTGCCGAGCCGAGCCTCGCCCTCCGCGCTCTCGACGACGGCGGAGATCGCCCAGGCCCGCCCCTGGGTCTCCCCGGGCAGGCGGCGACCGACCTCGGCGAGGGCGGCGTTGCGCAGGCCGCGGCCCTGGCTCAAGAGGCTGACGGCTTCCAGGAGGTTGGTCTTCCCGGCCCCGTTCGGCCCGACCAGGAACACCGGCCGGCCGTCGAGCGGCAGGCTCGCCCGCTCGTAGGAGCGGAAGTCGGTCAGCGCGAGCTGGCGGAGGACGGCGCGGGTCACATGCAGCTTCTACCGGCTGCGCTTGCGCGACACCAACCTCGTCATCCTGAGGAGCCGCGCAGCGCCGTCTCGAAGGACGCAAGGCGGATCGGCGGTGCGTGGTTCGAGACGCGCCCCTTCGGGCGCTCCTCACCATGACTAAACTGGGTCAGCTAGCCGGCAGCGCGAACACCTTCCGCAGGAACAGCGTCTCGGCCTCGCGCAGCGCATCGCGGTTCTGCTTCTTGCGGAAGCCGTGGCCTTCGTCCTTGGCCATCATCCACCAGACCTCGCCGCCGTTGGCGCGCACGCGCTCGACGATCTGCTGGCCCTCGGTCCAGGGCACGCGCGGATCGTTGTAGCCGGCGATCACGAAGAGCGGCTTCTTCATCTGGGCGGTCATGTTGAGCGGCGAGATCCCTTCCAGGAACGCCCGCATCTTCGGATCGCGCTCGTCACCGTATTCGGCGCGGCGCAGGTCGCGGCGATAGCCTTCGGTGTTGGTGAGGAAGGTCACCCAGTTGGAGATGCCGACCGAATCCACCGCCCCGGCCAGCCGGTCGTTGTATTTGGCGAAGCTCGCCAGGGTCATGTAGCCGCCGTAGGAGCCGCCGGAGACCACCACCCTGGTCGGATCGAGGTCGGGCTGGGCGGCGATCCAGTCCAGGAGGGCGCCGATGTCCTTGACCGAGTCCTCGCGCTTCTCGGCGTTGTCGAGCTTCAGATAGGCCTTGCCGTAGCCGTCCGAGCCGCGGACGTTGGGCACGATCACCACCGCGCCCAGCTCGTTCACCCAGTACTGGTAGGTCGGGTTGAAGCCGGGACGGGCCTGGGCCTCCGGCCCGCCGTGGATGTCGATGATCACCGGCGCGCGAGTGGC
>DASPLZ010000283.1:0-2674 GCA_035627295.1 Phenylobacterium sp.
CCTCGGCCATCACCTCGCAGACCCTGCGGGCGAAGGCCTTGGCGGTGGGCCAGTCGAGCTTCTCCCTGGCCAGCGGGGTGACCACGTGCAGGCCCTTGCCGCCGGTGGTCTTGCAGAAGGTGACGAGGCCGAGGTCCTGGAGCCGCTGGCTGATCTCCCGCGCCGCCTCGATCACGGTGTCGAAGCTGACGCCGGGATCCGGGTCGAGATCGAACACCAGCCGGCCTGGGATCTCCGGCGCGAAGGGCTGGCAGTTCCAGGGGTGGAATTCCGTGGCCCCGATCTGCGCCAGGGCGGCGAGCGCCTCGATGCGGTCGGCCTGCAGATAGGGCTTGTGGTCGCCCAGCACCTTCACCTCGTTGAGCAGGCTGGAGGAGCCCTTGCCGGCGTGCCGCTGGAAGAAGCGCTCGCCGCCGATGCCGTCCGGCGTGCGGATGATCGAGCAGGGCCGGCCCTCGATGTGGCGCATCATCCAGGGGCCGACCGTCTCCAGATAGCGGGCGAGGTCGAGCTTGGTCACCGGCTCCTCGTCGCCGGCGGCGTTTGGCCAGAGCGCCTTGTCCGGCTTGGAGATCACCACGCCCATGACGACGTTGTCGTCCTCGCTGGCGGCGGCCTTGGCGGCCGGCCGGGCCTTCGCGGGCTTGGGCTCGGCGAGCTCGGCCTTGCCGACCGGCTGCGGCGTCTCGGCCTCGACCTCGCGGGCGGGCTTGTCCTCCCGCAGGCCCTTGAAGGCGCCCTGGCGCACCATCCCCGAGCCGGTGAAGCCGGCGAATTCGATCTCGGCCACCAGCTTCGGCTCGGCCCAGTGCAGATTGGTCTCCTTGCGCGGCGCGTCCGGGCCGGTGAAGGGGCTCTTGTCGCTGGCTGCGGCCTCCAGCTTGGGCAGCACCTGGCGCACCTTGTCGCGGCCGAAGCCGGTGCCGACGCGGCCGAGGTAGACGAAGTGGTCGTCCCGCTGCACCCCGACCAGCAGCGAGCGCAGCTGGCCCTTCTCACCGGTCCAGCCGCCGATCACCACCTCATGGCCGGCACGGCACTTGGACTTGGTCCAGTCGCCGGTACGCCCGCCACGATAGGGCGCGTCGAGCTTCTTGGAGACGATGCCTTCCAGCTCCATGCGGCAGGCCGACTGCAGCACCGCATCGCCCGCCGTCTCGAAGTGCTCGACATAGCGGATGCGCTGGCCGACCGCCTTGGGGGCTGCCTCCAGCAGGTCCTTCAGCGCCGCCTTGCGGTCGCGCAAGGGGAGGGCCCGCAGGTCGCCGCCGTCGGCGAACATCAGATCGAAGGCGAAATAGATCAGGTTGGTGGTCTTGCCGTCGCTCAGCGCCGCAACCAGGGCCGGGAAGTCCGGCGAGCCCCTGGCGTCGAGCGCCACCGCCTCGCCGTCCATGATGAGGTCCGGCAGGCCCTCGGCGGCCTTGGCGATCTCGGGGAAGCGGACGGTCCAGTCGAGGCCCTTGCGGGTCTTCACGCTGGCCTTGCCGTCCTTGACGCGCAGCTGCAGGCGATAGCCGTCGAACTTGATTTCATGCGCCCATCCCGCGCCTTGCGGCGGCCGGTCGAGGGACTTGCAGAAGGTCGGCGGCACGAAGGCCGGCAGGGCCGCGGGCTTGATCTTCGGCGCGGCGGCGGCGCGCAGCGGCTTGGGCGGAGCGGCCTCGGCGGTCTTCTCCTCGCGGTCTGACCGCCAGACGGCGTCGGCGGGCGCGGCCGCGGCGCCCTTCTTCATGAACGGCTTGGGCTTCTTGCCCTTGCCGGCTTCGATCTGAGCCATCGGCCGGCCGGAGGCGACCGACTTGTCCTCGGCCAGCAACTGGTCGGCGTCGCCTTCCCTGGCGAACTCGTCGCGGTGCTTGATGAGCAGCCAGTTGTTGCGCTTGCCCCGCTCGCGGTCGTGCTTCATGCGCACCAGCACCCAGCCGCCGTGCAGGCGCTCGCCCTCCAGCACGATCTTCAGGTCGCCGTTGCGTAGGCCTTCGTGGGCGCTGGTCCCCGGCTCCGGCGCCCAGTAGCCGCGGTCCCAGAGCTGCACCGTGCCGCCGCCGTATTGGCCCTGCGGGATGGTGCCCTCGAAGTCGCCATAGGCCAGCGGGTGGTCCTCGACCTCCACCGCCAGGCGGCGGTCGTGCGGGTCGAGGGAGGGCCCCTTGGTCACCGCCCAGGACTTGAAGACCCCATCCAGCTCCAGCCGGAAGTCGTAGTGCAGGCGGCTGGCGGCGTGTTTCTGGATCACGTAGCGCAGGCGCCTGGAAGGCGCGACGCCGGCCTCCGCGCCGCTGGGCTCTGCGGTCTTGGAGAAGTCCCGCATCTGGCGGTAGCGGGAAAGGGCGGCCTTGGCCATGGTTCAGCTCCCGTTCGCCACCCGCCGCAGCTCGGCGGGGCCAGCGGCGGCCAACGCCTGCACGAAGCGGTCGCGCCAGGCGGTGACGTCCTCGCGCTGGACGTTCTCGTTCAGGGCCTCCCAGCGTCGGCGGCGCTCGGCCAGCGGCATCTGCAGCGCGCGGCGCAAGGCGTCGGCGATCTCCTCGGGGCTGTTCGGATTGATGATCAGCGCGTCCTTCAGCTGCATGGCCGCGCCGGCGAAGCGCGACAGGATCAGCACGCCCGGGTCATCCGGGTTCTGGGCGGCGACGAACTCCTTGGCGACCAGGTTCATGCCGTCGCGCAG
>DASPLZ010000284.1:0-9923 GCA_035627295.1 Phenylobacterium sp.
GCAAGGGCGAGGTGCGGTTCATCGTCATCGACGGCATGGTGGCCAACGGCTTCGAGAGCTGGCTGTGGGACGGCTCGGCGGCGGCCGGCGGCTGGGCGGAGGAGGGCGCGACCATCGTGCAGATCCGCCCGCGCTACACCCTGGGGCCGGTGCGATCCCTGGCGCTGCTGGGCGACACCCCGACGCGGCGCAAGCTCCTGGCGACCATCGCCGAGCGCGCGGCGGCCGACCGCGCCGCGGCGGCCGGAGGCAAGGTGGTCCCGCTGGCCGGGCCGCAACGGCGCATGAGCCTGCAGGTGGCCGAGGCGGTGGCCGCCAAGGCCCGGGCCAAGGGCGGCGATTTCCGCGAGGCGTTCCTGGCCGAGTACTGGCGGATCAACGTCGACCAGTCGATCTTCCTGCACGAGGGGCGGCATGTGCTCGATCAGGCGGCGGCCAAGGCTGCGGGCGTCGAGGCCGTCAGCGACGAGCTGGAGTTCACCGCCAAGCTCTCGGAGCTGCGGCTGGGCGAGATCCCGAAGATGTCGCTGATGCAGATCGACGGCGAACTGGTCGGCGGCGACAGCTCGCACGGCCGCGCCAACGCCCGGGTGATGACCGGAATCCGCGACTGGATGCAGGCGCACGCGGGTGAGATCGATGGATATGACCCGGCTCAACCGGCGCTGCTGCAGGTGGAGAAGCTCACCGACGCCCAGATCCGCGCGGCGGCGATGGCGATGGACCCGTGGTTCGCCAAGCAAGGCTGAACGGGCCGGCTTGTCGCGGATCACCGTCACCAAGGCCGGGCCGAACACCGTGAGGGTGACCAGCGGCCACGCGCCTGCCCGGCCTTCACCGCCAGGCTGACGCGCGATGCACACGATCCAGAACGCGTCCGGGTCAGAGGTCTCCTGCTGGACACCTCCAAGTCGCCGCCGGAGCTCGACCGGACGGTGGACGATGCGTCCTGGTCCGGCGCGAAGGGTGATCACGCCGGCCACTGATCGCCGAGCGTTTGAAACTTCCGCTCATTCCCGCGAAAGCGGGAACCCAGGCTTTTTGTTCAGCCCAGAAACGCCGTCATCCTACGATAAAACACCTGGGTCCCCGCTTTCGCGGGGATGAGCGGATTGGTTTAGCGGGGCGCCAGGATCATGGTCATCTGGCGGCCTTCCATCTTCGGCTCGAACTCGACCTTGGCGACGGGATCGAAGTCGGCCTTCACCTGCTGCAGGAGCTTGTAGCCGAGTTCGGGGTGCGCCAGTTCGCGGCCGCGGAAGCGCAGGGTGACCTTCACCTTGTCGCCTTCCTCGAAGAAGCGGTGCATCGAGCGCGCCTTCACATCGTAGTCGTGCTTGTCGATGTTCGGGCGGAGCTTGATCTCCTTGAGCTCGACGACCTTCTGCCGCTTGCGCGCCTCGTTCTTCTTCTTCTGCTCCTGGAAGCGGAACTTGCCGTAGTCCATGATCTTGACCACCGGCGGATCGGCGTTGGGCACGATCTCGACGAGGTCGAGGCCGGCCTCCTCGGCGGCTTCGAGCGCGGCGACGGTGGGCATGACGCCCTGCTTCTCGCCGTCCTGGTCGATCAGAAGAACTTTCGGGACGCGGATGTCCTCGTTCATGCGGGGCCCGTCTTTGACGGGCGGGGCTTGCATGGGGCGGCGAATAGGCGGGCTCCTGGGGTGGTTGAATCACAAAAACGTCGGCGCGGCCGAACCGCTCCGACGAAACACAGCATATATGAATATCGGCCTAGCCGCCATCAAGCGGCGGAGGCGGGCATCGGCGTAAGATTGGCCGCGGTCTTCAGCACCATCTCCACCGGCATGTCGCGCAGGTCCGGCGAGTGCAGGATGGCGACGTGGCCCCGCGGGCCGGAGAGCTCCGGGTTCGAGGCGTTGGAGAAGAGGGCGATGGTCGGCGCGCCCGCGGCGGCGATCAGGTGCAGCGGGCCGGTGTCGTTGCCGACCGCCAGCGCCGCCTTGGCGCCCAAAAGGGCGACGCGGGCGAAATCGGTGCGGCCGGTGAGGTCGCGGGCCTTCTTGGCGGTGCGCTGGATGACGTGCGCCAGCATCGCCTCCTGCGGCCCGCCGATGATCAGGACATCGAAGCCGGCCTTGTCGAGCCCGACCGCCAGCTGGGCGTAGTGCTCGGGCGGCCAGCGCTTGTCCATCCGATGGGCCGAGCCGCCGGGCACCAAGAGGACGTAGGGCCGCGGCGGCGGCGTGCCGGGAGGCTTGGGCCGCTCGGGTGCGGCCTTGGCGGCGATCCAGGAGACATCCGGCGGCGGGGCGCTGTAGGGACCGCTCGGCGCATCCGGATAGATGCCGGCCTCCTTCAGCTGGTCCACGTGGCGCTCCAGCGTGTGCATGAAGTCGCGGTTGGGGTTCGTGTGGCGCAGCTTCGCGCCCGGCGCATTGCCCGACCACGGCGGCGGGAAGGGGCCGAGCGCCTGGAAGATCATGTTCGAGCGCTGCGAGGTCTGCAGGTCGTAGACCCGGTCGAAGCGCGAGCGGCGCAGGCGCGCGATCAGCGCCAGCCATTCCTTGGCGCCCTCGGGCCGGCCATCGCTCCAGACCTCGTTGAAGTAGGGGCTGTGCCTGGCCAGCTGCTCGTAGGGCGGCGTGGTCAGGAGGGTGATGTGCGCCTCCGGATGGGCCTCGCGGATGCGCTTCATCGCGGCCATCGCGAGCACGAAGTCGCCAAGCGCCGAGAGCTTGATCACCAGGATGTTGTGCGGGTCGCGGCGCGCCATCAGGTCCTGGTCTCCACCAGCCGGGCGTAGGCCGCAAGGGTCGAGGCGCACATAGCGTCCACCGAATAGAGCCGGCGGGCCCGCTGGGCGGCCTTCTGGCCGATGGCGGCGAGCTTCTCCGGGCCGGCGTCCAGCGCCTTGGCCATGGCCTTCGCGAGCGCATCGGCGTCGCCCGGCGGGGTGAGCCAGCCGGTCTTGCCGTGCTGCACGGTCTCGGCCGCGCCGCCGTGGTCGGCGGCGATCACCGGACGGCCCATGACCTGCGGCTCGACGGCGGTGCGGCCGAAGGATTCCGGCTGGATGGAAGGCAGGAGCGCCACATCGGTGATCAGGTAGGCGGCCGGCATGTCGTCGCAATGGCCGACGAGGCGGATGTGATCGGCCAGGCCCGCCTCGGCGATCGCCGCCTCGAGCTCGGCGCGGTACTCGACCCGGCCCTGGTCGTCGCCGGCGAAGAGGATGCGGAAGTTCTCGCGGCCCTCCGTTCGCAGCCGCCGCGCGGCCTCGATGGCGACCGGATGGCCCTTCAGCCGGGTGATCCGGCCGGCGAGCAGGAAGTTCACCCGTCCGTCGTCCGCCTCCAGGTCCCAGTGGTGGCGCAGCTTGGCGAGGCGGCCCTCGTCGACCAGGCGGGGATCGAAGCGGGCGAGGTCCACCCCGCGGGGGATGGTGACGATCCGGGCGGGATCGATCTCATGCTCGGCCAGCACGTGGGTGCGGGTGTAGTCGGAATTGGCGATCACCATGTCGCCGCGGGTCATCACCGCGTTGTACCAGCGCTTCAGCCCCGACTGGGCCTTGTAGACCCCGTGGTAGGTGGCGACGAACGGCGTCCGGGTGGCCTTGGCCGCCCAGAGGGCGCTGAAGGCCGGGGCGCGCGAGCGGGCGTGGACGACGCTGACCCCCTCCCGGCGGATCAGGTCGATCAGCCGGGCGGCGTTGCCGAGCATCACCAGCGGGTTCTTCGACTGCACCGGCATCTGGGTGAGCCGCCCGCCGTCGGCCTCCAGCCGGGCCGCCATCCGGCCGCCGCGCGTGGCGACCAGGGCGCGCCCGCCGGCCTCGACGACGGCGTGGGCGACGTCGATGGTGGTCTGCTCAGCGCCCCCCGTCTCGAGTTCGGGGATCACCTGCAGCAAGGTGAAGTCGGCGGGCAGGTTCACGTGAGCCTTCGCGGAACCGTTCGACAGGGTTAATCCGGAGCCCGCTTAGGTACTAGAGTCAGGGAGTCGACGCCAGATGGGTGAGACCGCGGGGCGCCTGAAGCGCCCGGACGGCGAGGAGATCGCCTGGCGCAGGGTGGACGGCGCGGGGCCGCCCCTGGTCTGGCTGGGCGGCTTTCGCTCCGACATGGCCGGGACCAAGGCGCAGGCGCTGGCCGACTGGGCCCTGGCCAAGGGGCGCGGCTATGTGCGCTTCGACTACCTGGGCCATGGCGAGTCCAGCGGCGCCTTCGAGCGCGGCACGATCACCCGCTGGCGGGAGGATTCGCTGGCGGTGATCGACGAGCTGACGGCCGGGCCGCTGGTGCTGGTCGGCTCCTCGATGGGGGGCTGGCTCGCCTGCCTGGCCGCCGCGGCGCGGCCGGAGCGGATGGCCGGCCTCGTGCTGATCGCGCCCGCGCCGGACTTTACCGAGAAGCTGATGGCGCCGGAGATGAGCCAGGCGGCCAGGGCCGAGATGGCTGAGACGGGCGTCTGGCGGCGGCCCTCGGAATACGGCGATCCCTATCCGATCACCCGCGAGCTTTTGGAGGACGGCGCGCGCTGGTCGATCCTGCCCGGCCCCGTGCCGGTGGAGGTTCCCGTTCGCATCCTGCAGGGCGGCGCCGATTCGGACGTGCCCTGGCGGCATGCGCTGGAGCTGGCGCAGGCGATCAAGGGCGAGGACGTAGTGTTCACGCTCGTTCGCGACGGGGATCATCGCCTCTCGCGGCCGCAGGACATCGAGCGGCTGCTCGCGGCGGTGGAAGAGTTCTGACTCCCTTCCCGGGGAAGGGGGTGGCAGACCTACTCCGCCGCCACCGTCGGCGGCGGGGTGTTGGAGGCCCGCGCCCGTTCGGCGTTCCAGTGGGAGACGCAAGGGATCTTGGAGAAATCGACCCGGTCGGCGTAGCAGCGGGCGATCTCGCCGACCTCCAGCAGGAGGCCGTCCTCCAGAGTGATCGGATCGAGGCCGTAGCCCAGGAGGCGGCGGTTCTCGACCGCCAGTTCGTTCTCGTCCGCCTCGGCGCGGGGATTGGGCACGTGGGTGATCTCCGCCCCGGTGAGGCGCGAGACGATGCCGGCGAGGTCCGCCACCCGCCAGCACTCGGTCATCTGGTTCATCACCTTCACCCGCTCGCCGCGCTTGGGCGGGTGCTTCAGGGCCAGCTCGACGCAACGCACCGTGTCCTGGATGTTGATGAAGGCCCGGGTCTGGCCGCCGGTGCCGTGCACGGTGAGCGGATGGCCGACCGCGGCCTGGATCAGGAAGCGGTTCAGCACCGTGCCGTAATCGCCGTCGTAGTCGAAGCGGTTGATCAGCCGCTCGTCCATGCGCGTCTCGGCGGTCTGGCAACCCCAGACGATCCCCTGGTGCAGGTCGGTGATCCGCAGGCGGTCGTTCTTGGCGTAGAACTGGAAGAGCAGGGCGTCCTGGGTCTTGGTCAGGTGGTAGATCGAGCCCGGATTGGCCGGATAGAGGATTTCCCGCTCGGCCCAGCCCTCGGTGGTCTCCACCTTCACCGTCAGATAGCCCTCGGGGATGGCCAGGCCCGAGGTGCCGTAGCCATAAACTCCCATGGTCCCCAGGTGCGCCAGGTGGATGTCGAGCCCGCTCTCGACGATGGCGGCCAGGATGTCGTTGGTGGCGTTCAGGTTGTTGTCGATGGTGTAGCGCTTGTGCTGCGCCGATTTCATCGAATAGGGCGCGGCCCGCTGTTCGGCGAAGTGGACCACCGCCTCGGGGCGTAGCCGGCGCAGGAGGGAGAGAAGGTCGTCGTAGTCCTTGCCCACCGTCAGGGCGTGAAACGCGATGGTGCGGCCCGAGACCTCTTTCCAGGCGGCGAGCCGGTCCTCGATCGCGGCGATGGGGGTGAGTGATTCGGCACCCAGTTCCTCGTCGATGCGCCGGCGCGACAGGTTGTCGGCGATCGCCACCTGATGTCCGCGGGCAGACAGATGGAGGGCCGTCGGCCAGCCGCAGAATCCGTCGCCGCCCAAGACTAAGACCCGCATCGGCCCTCCACGGGAGTTTGTCTCTTTGAAGCCCCATATGGCTAACCCGTCCCGCCGACGGACGGAAGCGGCGCATCGACGGCCGAGGGGCGAACGCCTAAAGAGACGGCGCGTCGCCCTTGCCCAGGGAGGGGATCCTGACTGTCATCGTCACCGGTGCGGCCGGCTTCATCGGCAGCCACGTCTGCCAGCGCCTCCTGGCGCGCGGCGAGGATGTGATCGGCATCGACAGCTTCAACAGCTACTACGACCCGGCGCTGAAGGAGGCGCGGGCGGCGCGGCTGGCGGGGCCGCGGTTCCGGATGCAGCGCCTGGACATCGCCGAGGCCGACGCCGTGGCGCGCCTGGTCGCCGAAAGCGGCGCGGACCGGGTGGTGCATCTCGCCGCCCAGGCCGGCGTGCGGCATTCGATCGAGAACCCCTTCGCCTATGAGCGCTCCAACCTCGCCGGCCACTTGGCCGTGCTGGAAGCCTGTCGCCATGCGCCGGCTCGGCCGCAGCTGGTCTACGCCTCCTCGAGTTCGGTCTACGGCGAGCGGCCGCTGACCGGGGAGGGTTTCTCGGAAGACGACCCGGTGGATGCGCCGGTCTCGCTCTACGCGGCCACCAAGCGGGCGGGCGAGCTGATGGCCGGGACCTATGCGCGGCTCTACGGCATGCGCCTGACGGGGCTTCGGTTCTTCACCGTCTATGGCCCCTGGGGCCGGCCCGACATGGCCTATTTCAGCTTCACCCGGAAAATCCTGGCCGGCGAGCCCATCGAGGTGTTCGGCGAAGGCCGCATGGCGCGCGACTTCACCTTCGTCGACGACATCGTGGATGGCGTCCTCGGCGTGCTCGACCATCCCGGCGGAGAGGGCCAGGCGCGGCTTTTCAACATCGGCGACAGCCGGCCGGTCGGCCTGATGGACATGATCGCGACCCTGGAGCGGGCGCTGGGCCGCGAGGCGGCCAAGGTGATGAAGCCGATGCAGCCGGGGGACGTGCCGGCGACCTTCGCCGACGTCTCGAAGCTGAAGGCCCTGACGGGCTACGACCCGAAGGTGACGATCGAGGAGGGCCTGCCCCGGTTCGTGGACTGGTATCGTGGCTACTTCGGGGTTTGACGCCCTGACCGGCGGCGGCGTGCCGGAAGCTCAGGCGAGGGCGCAGACGGCCGCGCTCCATGGCGCGCTCGACGAGGCGATGGCGGACGTCGTGCACGAAACCGCGCTGGAGCGATTGGAGGATCGGCTGGCGTCCCAGTTCGACAGGTTGCGTTCGGACCTGCGCCTGGAGATCGCCCAGACACGAGCCGATTTCTCCGAGAAGCTGCGCCTTCAGGGCTGGGCTATCGTCGGTACCAACGCCGCCCTCCTGGCCGCCGCCGTGGCGCTGATCAAGCTCACGCCCTGAGCAAGGCCTCCACGGCCGCCCGCGCCGCTTCGCCGAGGTCGGGCCGCTTCAGCGCCAGGGCCACGTTGGCTCGCAAAAGGCCCATCTTGTCGCCGCAGTCATACGAGACGCCGGCGTAGACCTGAGCGTGGAAGTCCTGACGCTCCATCAGCCGCGCCATGGCGTCGGTCAGCTGGATCTCGCCGCCGGCGCCGCGGCCCTGTTCGGCCAGCAGCGGGAAGATCTCCGGCTGCAGGATGTAGCGGCCGGTGATCGAGAGGGTGGAGGGAGCGGCCTCGGGCTTCGGCTTCTCCACCATGCCCTTCATCTTCACCAGGTCGCCATCGCGAGAGAGCGGGTCGACGATGCCGTACTTGTCGGTTTCGGAGGCCGCCACCTCCTCCACCGAGATCAGGTTGCCGCCGACCTTGCCGTAGGCGTCGACCAACTGCCGCAGCCCGCCGGGCGCCGCGTCGATGATCACGTCGGGTAGGAGGACGGCGAAGGGCTCGTCGCCGACGATGTCCCGGGCGCACCAGACGGCGTGGCCCAGCCCCAGCGGCTGCATCTGGCGCACGAAGCTCATCTCGCCGGGCTTCGGCAGCTCGGCGCGGATGGCGGCCAACATCTCGGTCTTGCCCTTGGCCTCCAGCTGAGCCTCGAGCTCTATGTGGTGGTCGAAATAGTCCTCGATCGCCGCCTTGCCGCGGCCGGTGACGAAGATCAGGTGCTCGATCCCCGCCTCGCGGGCCTCTTCGACGATGTAGCTGAGGATCGGGCGGTCGACGACGTTGAGCAGCTCCTTGGGCGTCGTCTTCGAGCCCGGCAGCACCCGGGTGCCCAGGCCCGCCACCGGCAGCACCGCCTTGCGTACAGCTTTCATCGAAGCGTCCCCGACTAAGGTTCGCGCCGGTCTTAGCGGCGCCCGTGCGCGACGAAAACCTTCACGGCCGCGTGAGTTTCTTGGGAACGAATTCGTGATCGGCCTGTTCGGCAAGCGGGACCGATGCCCGGAAGCCCCGGAGATTTAGCAGATGAAACTGAAGACCTTCTCGGCCGCCGTCGCGGCTATCGCGCTCGCGGGCGCGCTTTCGGCTTGCGGCAACAACGCCGCCGACGAGGCCAATGCGGAAGCCAACGCCGACGCCAATGCGATGGCCGCCGACGCCAACGCCATGGCTGCGGATTCCAACATGATGGCGGCTGACGCGAACATGGCCGCCGACGCCAATATGGCGGACGCCAACGGCATGTCCGGCAACATGGATTCCAACATGACGCCGGACGTCAACGGCGAGGTCTCCACCCCGCCGATGTAGGCGGCTACTCGACCGTCACGGACTTGGCGAGATTGCGCGGCTGGTCGACGTCCGCGCCCTTCTGCACGGCCACGTGATAGGCCAGAAGCTGGATAGGCGCGGAATAGACCAGCGGCGCGATCACCGGATCGCAGTCCGGTACGATGATCACCTTCGCGCCTTTCGGCGCGTGGGCGGCCCCCTTCTGGTCGGTGAGCAGGACGATCCGCCCGCCGCGGGCGACGACCTCGCTCATGTTCGACATGGTCTTCTCGAAGAGCGCGTCGGACGGGGCCAGCACGATCACCGGCGTATATTCGTCGATCAGCGCGATGGGGCCATGCTTCAGCTCGCCGGCGGCATAGCCCTCGGCGTGGATATAGCTGATTTCCTTCAACTTCAGCGCGCCTTCCAGCGCCAGGGCGTACATCGCTCCGCGACCGAAGTAGAGGACGTCACGGGCCCGGGCGAGCTCTGGGGCGAGCTTGCGGACCTCGTCCTCGACCTGGATCGACTGGGCCATCAGGCGCGGGGCTTCCAGCAAGAGCTTGGTCAGCCGCCGCTCCTCGCGCGTGTCGATGCGTCCGCGCGCGACGCCGCAGGCTACGGCTAGAGCGGTGAGCGCCGCCACCTGCGAGGTGAAGGCCTTGGTGGAGGCGACGCCGATCTCGGGGCCGGCGTTGGTCGGCCACAGGATGTCGGCCTCGCGGGCCATGGTGCTCTCGTGGACATTGACCACCGCCGCCGTCTTCAGCCCTTGCGCCTTGCACCAGCGCAGGGCGGCCAGGGTGTCGGCGGTCTCGCCGGACTGGGAGACGGCGACGGCCAGGGTGTCCGGGCTCATCGGCGGTTCGCGGTAGCGGAACTCCGAGGCCACCTCGACCTCGACCGGCAGGCCGGCGAGCCGCTCGAAGATGTAGCGAGAGATCAGGCCGGCGTAGCTGGCCGTGCCGCAGGCGACGATCTGGATCCGGCCGACGCCCTCGAACTGGCCCGGCTGCGGCGTGAAGGCCGCGCCGCTGACCGCGTCGATATAGCTGGAAAGGGTGTGGGAGGTGGCCTCCGGCTGGTCATGGATCTCCTTCTCCATGAAGTGCCGGTAGTTGCCCTTCTCCACCAGGGCGGCGGAGGCGGCGACGGTCTTGACGGGCCGCCGGGCCGGTTGGCCGGAGGCGTCGAAGATCTGCGCGCTGTCCTGGTCGACCAGGCAGTAGTCCCCGTCCTCCAGGTAGGCGATGCGCTGGGTGAAGGGACCGACCGCCAGGGCGTCCGAGCCGATGAACATCTCGCCCTC
>DASPLZ010000285.1:0-5898 GCA_035627295.1 Phenylobacterium sp.
CCGACGCCAAGAACGTCAACACCCGCGCCACTCTGGTGGGCGACGAGTACGTGATCAATGGCGAGAAGCACTACATCTCCGGCGCCGGCGACCCGCGCTGCAAGGTGATGATCACCATGGTGCAGACCAGCCCCGACGGGCCGCCGCACCTGCGCCAGTCGCAGATCCTGGTGCCGCTGCCGCACCCGGGGGTGAAGATCGTCGGCCCGATGCACGTTTTCGGCGACCCCGACGCGCCGCACGGCCACATGCACATCATCTTCGACAACGTGCGGGTGCCGAAGGAGAACATGCTGCTGGGCGAGGGCCGCGGCTTCGAGATCAGCCAGCTGCGCCTCGGCCCCGGCCGCATCCACCACTGCATGCGCGCCATCGGCTCGGCCGAGAAGGCGCTCGACCTGATGATCAGCCGCGGCCTCACCCGCGAGGCGTTCGGCAAGCCGATCATCCAGCTGGGCGGCAACATCGAGATCGTCAGCCGCGCCCGTATCGACATCGAGGCCATGCGCCTGATGGTGCTGAAAGCCGCCAAGGCGATGGACATCCTGCCCCGCGACGAGGCGCGGATCTGGATCCACATGGTCAAGGCCATGGTGCCCGAGCGGGTCTGCCAGATCATCGACCAGGCGATCCAGATGCACGGCGCCACGGGCGTTTCGCAGAAGACGCCGCTGGCGCGGATGTACACCTCCACCCGCACCCTGCGCATCGCCGACGGGCCGGACGAGGTGCACCACATGGTGGTCGGCCGCAACGAGCTGCGCCAGTACCGCGAGATGCCGAAGGACGCTTCGACGGCTGCGGTGTTCCGCAACTAGGGTATGGGTGATCGAAGGGCGCGGATAGGCTCTGCGTCCTTCGAGACGCCCGCTTCGCGGGCTCCTCAGGATGACTAGACCAGCAGTAGCCTAGTCATGGTGAGGAGCGGCGAAGCCCCATCTCGAACCACGCAGGGCGGTTCGGCCGCCCCTCAACCGTCCGCGAGCGTCAGCCGGACCGGATCGACCAGGGTTCGGGGCGGGTAGTGGTCGCCGAGCAGATAGCTGCCGTCCATCGAAAGCCTCGCCGGGATGACGAGCGCGCCGTCCTCGCTGGCCGCCGCCGCCAGGTCCAGCCGGGCGATCTCGACGGGCTTTCCGCGTTCGTCGGCGACTTTCAGGCTGGCGCCGTCGGCGTCGACCGTCAGCGACAGGCCGCTGAGGCGCACCGAGAGCATGCCGCCGTGCGCCTCGAAGCTCACCTCGCCTGCGAACGTCTCGAGGCCGCGCAGCGCGCCGTCCGCGTCGGTCGTCAGCCCGTCTCCCTCGGCGGGGAAGACGATCGCCCCATCGGCGGCGCGCTCGGCGCCGGCGGCCACCAAGATCGTTCCGCCCGCACCCTCGACGTAGGCGCGGAAGCTCTGCTTCACGCCCCAGCTCAACGCCGTCACGCGCATGCGATCAGGCCGCCTCTTCCGGTTTCAGGGTCTCGCGCAGCTCGCGCTTCAGGAACTTGCCGCTAGCGTTGCGCGGCAGGGCCTCCTCGCGGAACCAGAGGTAGCGGGGGATCTTGTGCCGCGCCATGATCCCCGCGCAGTGCTCGCGCAGGGCGGCCGCGTCGAGCGTGTGACCCGGCCGCAGGACGACCGCCGCGCCGACCTCCTCGCCCAGCCGGGCGTCCGGCACGCCGAAGGCGCAGGCTTCCGCGACCGAGGGATGCCGGAAGATCGCGGCTTCCACTTCGGCGCAATAGACGTTCTCGCCGCCGCGCAGGACCATATCCTTCTTGCGGTCGACGATGAAGATGAAGCCGTCCTCGTCGATCCGCGCCACGTCGCCCGTGTGCAGCCAGCCGTCGGTGATGGATTCGGCGGTGGCTTCCGGCCGGTTGATATAGCCCTTGATGACCGGCGTGCCCTTCACCCACAGCTCGCCGATCTCGCCCGGGGGGACCGTGTTGCCGTCGTCGTCCACGCACTTGATCTCGAAGCTCGGCATGGCCGGCCCGCAGCTGTCGGGCTTGTCGACGAAGAAGTCGGCGGCGACGGCGGTGATGATGCCGCTGGTCTCGGTCATGCCGTAGCCGGTGTTCGGGCGGGCGGTCGGCACGGCGTTGTCGATCTTGCCGACCAGGTCCGGCGGCAGCTGCGCGCCCCCGCCGCCGAGGCTCATCAGGCTGGAGGTGTCGGTGGTCGCAAAGTCGGGATGGTTGATCACCTCGCGGGCCATGGTCGGCACCCCGCTCATGGCGGTCACCCGCTCGCGCTCGATGAGCTTCAGCGCCTCACCGGCGTCCCAGCGGTACATGAGGACCAGCTTGCCGCCGTTCGCGGTGACCGCGTAGGCGCCGCAGTTGTTGGCGGTGACGTGGAACAGCGGCGTGGTCAAGAGCGCCACCGGCGTCGGCGGGGCCACGTTCGGGTCGGGCATGACGCCGGTCGCCTTGGCGACGGCCAGCGCCTGGGCCTGGCCGGAGAAGGCCATGTTCATCAGGTTGGCGATGCACCCGCGATGGGTGAGCTGGGCGCCCTTCGGAAAGCCGGTGGTGCCGGAGGTGTAGAAGATGCAGGCGTCCGAATCCGGATCGACGCTCACCTGGGGCATCTCGCCGGGCTCGGCGATGGTCTCTTCCCAGGGGATCACGCCCTCCGGCGCTTCGGCGCGGACGGCGATGATCTTGGCGTCGCCGGCGATGCCGGGCTTCTCGAAGAGCCGCGCCAGCCGCTCGGCGTCGCAGAAGATCACCTTCGGGGCGGCGTCCTTGATGCCGTAGGCCATCTCGTCGGCCACCCACCAGGCGTTCATGCCGACGGCGGCCACGCCCAGGGAGAGGCAGGCCCAGTAGATCAGCAGCCATTCGGGATAGTTGCGCATGGCGATGGCCACCCGGTCGCCGGACTTCACGCCCTGGCGGTCGAGCCAGGCGGCCAGACGGTTCACCGTCTCATGCGCCTGGGCGTAGGTGATCCGCTCGTCCTCGTAGACCAGGTAGTCGCGATCGCCATGGGCGGCGGTGGAGAGCCACAGCTCGCGCACCGAAGGCGGGGCGTTCTTGTAGCCGCGCAGCATCTGCCCGCGGACGGGAACCTCCACGATCTCGAACGGCGCGCCGGGTGCGGTGAGTTCGGCCCAGGCTTCCTTCAGCTGGCGGTAGTGCATGTCTTCCCCAATGCGCGTGCGGCCTCTGAGCGGTCGCTTCCCCGGCACGCTAAACCAAAGTGCGGCGCGAAGGCCAAGCCCACCGTAGGGGAAGGTGGGCTCCAGGCTCTTGCGGCGGCGTCGCGAACCGGGCTGATTGGCGCGGTTTCGGGGAATCTGGACAGCCGATGATCGTCGCCGCCACGCCGGGCGCCTCGCGCCGCACGCCGCTCTGGGGCCAGCTCTACGTGCAGGTGCTGGTCGCCATCGTGGCCGGGGCGGTGATCGGGCACTTCTGGCCCACGACCGGCGAGGCGCTCAAACCCCTGGGCGACGCCTTCATCAAGCTGGTGAAGATGCTGATCGCGCCGGTGATCTTCCTGACCGTCACCACCGGCATCGCCGGCATGCGCGACCTCGCCAAGGTCGGCGGCGTGGCCGCCAAGGCGTTCGGCTACTTCATCGTCGTCTCGAGCTTCGCCCTCGTGGTGGGGCTGGTGGTGGCCAATGTGCTGCAGCCCGGCGCGGGGATGAACGTCGACCCTGCCACGCTCGACGCCGGAGCGGTGAAGGACTACGCCGCCAAGTCGCACGAGATGACCATCACCGGCTTCCTGATGGACATCATCCCGGCCACGGTCGCCGGCGCCTTCGTGGACGGCAACATCCTGCAGGTCCTCTTCTTCTCCATCCCCTTCGGGCTGGCGCTGGCCATGCTCGGCGAGCGGGGCGAGCCGGTGGTGAGCCTGCTGACCGTCGTGGCCGAGGCCTTCTTCAAGCTGGTGGCGATCTTCATGCGCGCAGCCCCGATCGGGGCGTTTGGAGCCTTCGCCTTCACCATCGGCAAGTACGGGATCGAGTCCGTCGCCAACCTCGCGGCCCTGGTGGCGACCTTCTACGGCACCTCGCTGCTGTTCGTGCTGGGGGTGCTGGGCGCCATCGCCGCGCTGACCGGCTTCTCCATCCTCAAGCTGATCCGCTATCTGAGGGAGGAGCTGCTGCTGGTGCTCGGCACCTCTTCCTCGGAAGCGGCCCTGCCCAGCCTGCTGGAGAAGATGGAGCGGGCCGGAGCGCCCAAGTCCATCGTCGGCCTCGTCGTGCCGACCGGCTACAGCTTCAACCTCGACGGCACCAACATCTACATGACCCTGGCGGCGCTCTTCATCGCCCAGGCCCTGGGGATCGATCTTTCGCTCGGCGAGCAGCTGCTCTTGCTGGCGGTCGCCATGCTCAGCTCCAAGGGTGCGGCGGGCGTCACCGGCGCGGGCTTCATCACCCTGGCGGCGACGCTCTCGGTGGTGCCCAGCGTGCCGGTGGCGGGGATGGCGCTGATCCTGGGCGTCGACCGCTTCATGAGCGAGTGCCGGGCGCTGACCAACTTCGTCGGCAATGCGGTGGCGACCCTGGTGGTGGCCCGCTGGGAAGGCGCGCTCGACCGCGAAAAGCTGGCCGCCGCGCTCTCCGGTCCCCCCGCGCCGGTGGCCGCCCCGCCAATCGAGGCCGACGCCGACTAGCCGCCGATCCGATGGCCGGCGAGGCGCTCGTAGTAGGGCCGCGCCGCCTCGGCGATCGGTTTCAAGTGACCGGCCAGGTCCTCGAACCGCGTGGCCGGCGAAGGCGGGGCGAAGCCGGTCGAGCGCTCCACAGCGTCATACCAGGCCGGCGCCCAGACGCCGTCGCTCTCGCGGCGTCCCGCGGGCCAGCTGAGCATCGCCTTGTCGAACGGGACGCCGAGGGCGGCGCAGAGGGCGCTCAAGGTCCCCCGCGGGTCGGCCAGCACGGCGGCGCCCTCGATCACCGGCGGGGCATGGCCGAGGCTGTCGGCCACGCGGTCGAAGAGCTCGGCCTGCCGCACCACGCCGATGTCCTCCAGCGTCACCTCCGCCCGCTTGGCGGTGTAGGAGGCCAGCACCTGCTCGGGCGGGCGGATCAGGAAGGCGTGGCGGCAGGCGTCCATCCACTCCAGGCCGAAGCCGGGGAGCATGTGGTGGCACATGTGCTTCTGATACCAGACCGCCGCGCCGCCGGGCGCCTCGCCCCGCATGGCGGCGGCGACCTCGCGCCAGTCGTTGGGCTGGGCGGCCAGCACCTCCTCGCGCATCGGGTGGTCGAGGCCCGTCCCGGCGAGGTAGGCGGCATAGAACGGCTCGTCGCTGACCGCCGTGTCCGGCCGGTTCTCGAAGGCCCGCATCATCGCCGTGGAGATGTTGCGCGGGCCTGACCACATGGCGATGCGGATCGTCATACGAAGGGGTTCGCCGCGGCGTCGGCGTCCTTCATGGCCGCGTAGGCGGCGGCGATCTGCTGGGTGACCGGCCCGGGCGGCGCGGCGAGCATCCGGCCGTCGATCTCGCGCACGCCGGTGATGCCGCCCATGGTGCCAGTGACGAAGGCCTCGTCGGCGGCGTGGACGTGATCTAGCGGAAAGTCACCCTGCACCAGGGGCGCCGCGCCCGCGCGGCAGGCGGCGATGACGTTGCCGCGGGTGATCCCGTTGAAGCAGTAGAGGTCGCCGGAGGTGAACACCGCCCCGTCCTTCACCCAGAAGAAGTTGGTGGCGTTGCAGCTCGAGACGAACCCGTTCGGATCTAGCATCAGCGCTTCGTCGCCGCCCTTCTCGATGGCGTCCAAAAGGGCGCGGATCAGGGCCAGCCGGCTGTGCGAGTTCAGCCGCATGTCGAACATCTCGGCCGGGGTGCAGAGGATCGACGAGGTCGCCAGCGCGAGGCCCTGGGTGACGATGGCCGGCGACGGCTCCTTGTACTCCGCGGTGATGGCGATG
>DASPLZ010000286.1:0-4792 GCA_035627295.1 Phenylobacterium sp.
GAAAATCGGTGCCCGAGTTCCGACCGGGCGACACCGTGCGGGTGAACTACAAGGTGGTCGAGGGCACGCGCGAGCGCGTCCAGGCCTATGAGGGCGTCTGCATCGCCCGCGCCGGCTCGGGCATCAACGAGAGCTTCACCGTCCGCAAGATCAGCTTCGGCGAAGGCGTTGAGCGCCAGTTCCCGATCATGTCGCCGATGATCGAATCCATCGAGGTCAAGCGCCGCGGCGTCGTGCGCCGCGCCAAGCTCTACTATCTGCGCGACCGCCGCGGGAAGTCGGCCCGGATCGCCGAGCGCCAGACCTACACCGCCCGCGAGGCCGAGATCGCCGCCACCGTGCACGAGGTCCCGGCGCCGGAGCCGGAAGCGGAAGCCGCCACCGAGGAATAGGCCGCAGCCGCCATCGACCATGAAAAGGGCCGGACGCGATGTCCGGCCCTTTTGCTTTGCGCGCGGCCTTGCGTGGTTCGAGACGCGCTGCGCGCTCCTCACCATGACTAAGCTGGGTTCGTCATCCTGAGGAGCCTGCGAAGCGGGCGTCTCGAACGACGCAGGGCCGACCAGCGAGCTCTACTCAGGCCAGCCGGCCGCTGACGATCTCCTTGTTGCGGGCGCGGGTCTTCGGGCCCTGGCCGCGTTCGGCCTCGGTCTTGTCCGGCCAGCGGGTGTGGTTCTGGCCCTGCTGGGCGCCGTAGCTGGGGTCGCCGCCGTCCTCCTCCGGGCGGTCGTCACCGTCGAAGTCGTACTGGTCCGCCCCGTCGGGCCGATTGGGATCCTGCACGGCGTCCATGTCGCGCTGGCCCGCGCCGCCGCCTTGCTGGGCGCTGCGGTTGGCCTCGGGCGTCGTGGGCGAATAGCTGCGGGGCTCTTCGGGCATGTCCGTCCTCCGGTTGGTTGCCAGAGCCCAACCGGCGAGGCCCGCGTGACGTTCCGCATTGAGCGCAGCCCCCGGCCGCGCTAGGCGGGGCGGGATGCCGAGCGCCGTCCGCACCGCCTACGACGCCCACCTGGCGGAAGGCGCCATCCGTCCCGACCCCGCGCAGGAGGCCGCCCTCGCCGAACTGGAGCGGGTCGAGCGCGACCTGGAGGCCGACCGGCCGGGGCTCTTCCGCAAGGCCAGGGGCGTGCGCGGCGTCTACCTCTGGGGGCCGGTGGGGCGCGGCAAGTCCATGCTGATGGACCTGTTCTGCGACTCAAACCCCGTGACACCCAAGCGGCGCACCCACTTCCACGTCTTCATGGGCGAGGCCCACCGGCTGATCGACGCCTGGCGCAAGGGCGACTCTGTCGCCCGCAAGGCCCGCTTCGGCCAGCATCGGGGCGATGATCCCATCCCGCCGACCGCCGCGGTGCTGGCGCGGGAGGCGCGCCTCCTCTGCTTCGACGAGTTCCAGGTGACCGACATCGCCGACGCGATGATCCTCGGGCGTCTCTTCGAGGCGCTGTTCGAGCATGGGGTGACGGTGGTGGCGACGTCCAACCGGCCGCCGGACGCGCTCTACAAGGACGGCATCAACCGCCAGCTCTTCCTGCCGTTCATCGATCTGCTGAAGGAGAAGCTGCAGGTCGTGGAGCTGGCCGGCCCGCGCGACTACCGGCTCGACCGGCTGCGGGCGGCGGGCGTCTGGTTCTCGCCGATCGACCCGGACCACCGTCGCGCCTACGACCGGCTGTGGCTGGACGTGCTCGACGGGATCCAGCCGTGCGAGGCGCGCTTGGAGGTGCTGGGCCGCGAAGTGGCGCTGCCGCGCACCGCCGGCGGCCTGGTGCGCGCCACCTTCGAGGAGCTCTGCGACCGGCCGCTGGGGCCGAACGACTACCTGGCGCTGGCGGCGCGGTTCCACACGGTGTTCCTGGAGGAGGTTCCAAGGCTCGTCCCCGCCCGCCGCGAGGCCGCGCGCCGGTTCGTCACCCTGATCGATGCGCTCTACGAGGCCCGCGCCAAGCTGGTGACCCTGGCCGAGGCCGAGCCCGCGGCGCTCTACCCGGAGGGCGACGGCGCCTTCGAGTTCGAGCGCACCGCCTCGCGCCTGCAGGAGATGCGCTCGGCCGACTGGCTGGCGGCGCGGGACTGATCCTTATCTTCCGCTCATTCCCGCGAAAGCGGGGACCCAGGCTTTTTATCGAAGGGCTCCGGCGCTCGCTGGACAGGACTGGGTCCCCGCTTTCGCGGGGATGAGCGGATATTGAGAGCTAGGGCGCCGCGAGGCTCTCCACCAGCGCCCGCGCCGAGGGGCGAAGCTCGGCGAGGTCGCGCACGCAGATGGTCAGGTCGCGCAGCGCCCAGGGGTCGTCGAGTTCGATCACCGAGAGCGCCATCGTCTGGGCCGCGCGGCGCGCGGTGGTCTCCGGCGCGACGCCGACGCCGACCCCGCCCTCTACCATCCGGCAGACCGCATCGAAGCTGCGCAGCTGCACCCGCAGCCGTAGCGGCAGGCCCAGGGCGGCCGCCTTGCCGGCCAGGAAGCGCTGCAGGGAGCTCGCGCGGTCGAGGCCCACGAGGTCGTAGGCCAGCACCTCGGCGAAGGCGGCGTGCTCACGGGCCGCCAGCGGATGGCCGGCGGGCGCCACCACCACGAAGCGGTCGGTGCGGAACGGGAAGGTCTGCAGGCGGCCGAAGTCCACGGTCGCCGCGGCGATGCCGATGTCGCCCACGCCCTCGGCGATCAGGCCGACCACCTCGTCGGAGAGGCGCTCCTCGAGATTGACCGAGAGGCCGGGGTGGTCGGCGAGGAACCGGCTCATCGCCTCAGGCAGGAACTCGGTGATGGCGTTGGTGTTGGCCAGCACCCGCACCTCGCCGGCCAGGCCCGTGGAGAAGGCGGCAAGGTCCTCGCGCAGGCGGGCCGAGCGCTCCAGGAGGGCGCGGGCGTGGCGCAGGAGGACGAGGCCGGCCGGCGTCAGCGAGACGCCTCGCCGCGAGCGAAGGAACAAGGGCGCGCCCAGCGTCTCCTCCATCGCCCGGATGCGGGTGGAGGCGGCGGCGAGCGCCAGGGACGACCGCTCGGCGCCGGCGGTGATCGAGCCGGCGTCGGCGATTTCGCAGAAGAGCCGCAGGTCGGTGAGATCGAAGCGCATCCTTCGCCTTTCGCGAAGGCACCATACGCTGATCACGCATTGCGCCGAAGCCTTGATTGGAGTGGTCTTCGCAGCGGGCGAAAGGCTTATCGGCCGCCCCGAAGGCCGGTTCGTTGACACCCCAAGGGCGCGGCCTAAAAGCGGCGCCATCCGCACGCGCAAGGGTCAAGGATGTCCGACGCCGCCAAGATACCGCCAAGGCCGCTTTCGCCGCACCTGCAGGTGTGGCGCTGGCACGTCACCATGGCCTGCTCGATCCTGCACCGGGTCAGCATCTTCGCGCTCTACTTCGCCGCCCTGGTGCTGGTCGGCTGGCTGCTGGCGCTCGCCGCCGGGTCCAGCGCCTACATGAGCTTCGCGAGCGTGGCGGGCTCGCCCATCGGCCTCCTGATCCTGGCGATCACCACCTTCCTGATCTTCTACCTCCTGGCCTACAACGTGCGGCAGGCGTTCTGGGACCTGGGCCACGGCTTCATGCCGCAGACGGCGAACGCCACGGGCCTTGCCTGCATCGCCTTCGGAACGGTGGCGACCCTCGTGGTCTTCGGCCTGATCTTCGCGGGAGGCGCGGCATGAGCAGCCTTCGCACCGCCCGCTCGCGCGCCCTGGGCCTCGGCTCGGCGCACCACGGCGTCAGCCATTTCATCGTCGACCGCGCCTCGGGCCTGGTGCTGATCGTGCTCGGCCTCTGGGCCGCCTGGTCGGCGATCCGCCTCGCCCGCGCCGACTTCCTGACCGCCAGCGACTGGATCGCCAACCCGGTCAACGCCGTGCTGCTGGGCCTGCTGCTGGTCGCCACCCTGATCCACGTGAAGAACGGCGTGGCGGTGGTGATCGAGGACTACATCCACCGCTTCACGACCAAGGCGGCGCTGCTGCTGCTCAACGTCTCTGTCTGCGTCCTCGCCGGCGCGCTCGGCCTCTTTGCGATCCTGAAGGCCGCCCTCACCGGAGCCTTCTAGATGGCCGCCTACACCTTCATCGACCACAAGTTCGACGTCGTGGTGGTCGGCGCGGGCGGCTCCGGCCTGCGCGCGGCGCTCGGCTGCGCCCAGGCGGGCTTGAAGACCGCCTGCATCACCAAGGTCTTCCCCACCCGCTCGCACACCGTGGCGGCCCAGGGCGGCATCTCCGCCTCCCTCGGCAACATGGGCGAGGATGACTGGCGCTGGCACATGTACGACACCGTCAAGGGGTCGGACTGGCTGGGCGACCAGGACGCCATCGAGTACCTGACCCGCAACGCCCCCGCCGCCGTCTACGAGCTGGAGCACTGGGGCGTGCCCTTCAGCCGCACGGCCGACGGCAAGATCTACCAGCGCGCCTTCGGCGGCATGACCAAGAACTACGGCGAGGCGCCGATCCAGCGCACCTGCGCGGCGGCCGACCGCACCGGCCACGCCATGCTGCACACCATGTACGGCCAGAGCCTGGCGCACGACACCGAGTTCTTCATCGAATACTTCGCCCTCGACCTGATCATGGACGACGGCGTCTGCCGCGGCGTGACCGCCTGGAAGCTGGACGACGGCACCCTGCACCGCTTCCAGGCGCAGACGGTGATCCTGGCGACCGGCGGCTATGGCCGGGCCTACTTCTCCTGCACCAGCGCCCACACCTGCACCGGCGACGGCAACGGCATGGTCCTGCGCGCCGGCCTGCCGCTGCAGGACATGGAGTTCGTGCAGTTCCACCCGACGGGGATCTACGGC
>DASPLZ010000287.1:0-4327 GCA_035627295.1 Phenylobacterium sp.
AAGACCCGCGACGGCGCCGAGGTGGAGTTCGACATCGACGACGGCGTGGTCGGCGATCCCGATCCGGCGCCGGGCGCGGTGTTCCAGATCGAGGAGACGCGGGTCGACCCCTACCTGCGGCTGACCTTCAAGCCGAACGACCAGTGGACCTTCGACGCGGGCCTCAGATACGAGACCACCGACCGCGAGGTGACCAGCGACCTGGGCACGGTCAGCGCCGACCAGGACGAGCTCAACCCGTCGTTCCACGCGATCTTCAAGCCGACCGCCGACGACCAGTTCCGCTTCTCGCTGGCGCGCACCGTGCGCCGGCCGAACTACGACTTCCTGGCGCCCTATCTCGCCGAGGAGGAGCCGACGGACGAGGACGACCTGCGCGGCAATCCGGGCCTCAAGAACGAGACGGCCTGGGGCCTCGATGTCGGCTACGAGCGCCGGTTCGGCGCCCGCGGCATTTTCGGGGTCAATGTCTTCTACCGCGACGTGGAGGACCTGATCGACGTTGTGGGCACCACCGAAGTTTCGTCTTCGGGCGACGGGCGCGTTTACGAGCCGCGGAATATCGGTTCGGGCCGCACCTGGGGCGTCGAGGTCGACTTCGCCACGCCGCTGGACGCGGTCGGCCTGCCGGATACCGGCGTGTTCTTCAACTACACCTGGCTGGATAGCGAGGTGGACGATGTCTACGTCGGCATCGAGCGGCCGTTCACCAACCAGCCGAGCAACGTCTTCAACATCGGCTTCATCCACACCGTGCCGCAGTGGGACGTCAGCTTCGGCGCCAGCTACTACCAGCGCGACAAGGGCTATGAGTACGCCCTCGATGAGGAGATCACCGTCGACTACGACGGCGACCTGGAAGCCTTCGTCGAGAAGCGCATCGGCGAGCGCTTCGTGGTGCGCCTGGCGGCCATGAACCTGCTCGACAAGGAAAAGCGCGAGACCTTCCGCACCTATGACGGCGACTCGGCGGCCGAGATCATCGAGAACCGCCTGGCCGGGGACGTGGACGAGAGCGAGCGCGAACGCGAGCGCTCGGGCGTGCTCTATCAGGTGACGTTCCGCGCGGCGTTCTGATGGTGAAGGCGCGGGGCGTGCGCTAGTCCTTTGCGGATGAACGACCGCCTCGGCCCCCTGAAGAGCTTCGTCCCGCCGCAGACGCCGGCCCTGGTGGTGCGGCGGGCGACCTTGATGAAGAACCTCGCCGCCATGCAGGCCGCCGCCGATGCGGCCGGCGCGGCGCTCAGGGCGCACGGCAAGATGCACAAGTGCTCGGCGCTCGGGCGGCTGCAGGTCGAGGGCGGGGCGGTCGGGCTCTGCTGCCAGACCGTCGGCGAGGCCGAGGCTTTCGCGGCGGCGGGAATCGGCGACCTCCTGATCACCTCGCCGGCCCCGCCCTGGGCGGCGGCGCGCATCGCGGCGCTTGCGGCGCAGGGGGTGAAGATCGGCGTGGTTGCCGATGACGAGGGACAGATCGAGCGGCTCTCGGCGGCGGCCGTCGCGGCCGGGGCGACCATCGAGGTGGTGGTCGACATCGACCTTGGCCTGCACCGCACCGGCGCCGCGCCCGGCGAGGCGGTCGGGCTGGCCGGCGAGGCGCAGAACTCGCCGGGTCTGCGCTGGCGCGGCGTTCAGGCCTATGCGGGCGACCTGCAGCACATCGCCGATCTCGCCGTGCGCAAGGCGAGGGTCGAGGCGGCGCAGGACAAGCTGGCTGCGGTGGTTGCCGACCTGCGGGCCGCCGGGCTCGACCCCGAGGTGGTGACGGGCGCCGGCACCGGCACCTATGCGCTGGATCTGGCCTCAGGCGCGTTCAACGAGATCCAGGCCGGCTCCTACGCCTTCATGGACGTGGAGTATGAGGACTGCGGCGCGCCGGGCGGCGGTCCCTGGCCGTTCGAGGCGGCGCTGTTCCTGGCCGCCAGCGTGGTCTCCGACCGGCACAAGACGCATGTCACCTGCGACCTCGGCCTGAAGGCGCACTCGGTGGACGGCCCGCCCGCGCGGGTGGTCGGCGGGGCGCCGGAGGGCTCGACCTGGCGGGCGATGGGCGACGAGCACGGGGCGGTGTTCCACCCCGAAATGATGGCGAAGCTGCGCGCGCTCGGCCGCGAGGCGGTCGACGCCATCGGAATGCTGGACGCCGACCCGGCGGTGGAACGGCCCGCGGACCTGCCGAACGTCGGCGACATCGTCTGGCTGCAGCCGGGCCACTGCGACCCGACGGTCAACCTGCACGACGTGCTCTACGTCGTGGACGAGGACGGGTCGTTCGAGGTCTGGCCGATCGACGCCCGCCGCGCCTCGCCTACTGCGCCGCGACCTTAAGCTCGGCCGGCATCCGCGAGCGGTGGTAGGGGCGGTCGCCCAGCACCGTGGCGCGGTTCATGATCCGCCGGTGGGGCAGGTAGTCGTTGACCGCATAGTGCTGCGTCACCCGGTTGTCCCAGAAGGCGATGGCGTTCGGGCTCCAGCGCCAGCGGACCAGGAACTCGGGCTTCTGGATATGCTCGAACAGCATGTTCAGGATCGCGTCGCTCTCCTTGCGGCGCAGGCCCTTGATCCGCTCGGTGAAGCCGTAGTTGACGAAGAGGCCGTCCTCGCCGGTTTCCGGATGGGTGCGGACCACCGGGTGCAGCACCGGCGGATGCTCCTCCACGGCCCTGGCGTGCTTGTCGGCGCCCGCGCCCTTGGCGACGGTCCCGCGGGTCGGAAAGCCGCGGGCGAAGTCGTGCACCGCATCGAGGCCCGAGAGGAACTCGCGGAACGCCGGCGACAGGGCCTCGTAGGCCGCCTTCATGTTCGACCACACCGTGTCGCCGCCCGACGGGGGCAGGCGCCTCGCGTAGAGGATCGAGGCCATCGGCGGGGTCTCGATGAAGGTGACGTCGGTGTGCCAGCTGTCGTTGTCGGTGGGGTTGTCCTTGTGGTTGTCGAGGATGAACAGCTCCGGCGCCTCCGGCACGCCGGGGTAGAGCGGATGGGTGTGCAGCGGCCCAAACCGGGCGGCGAAGTCGCGGTGCTGCACGGGCGTGAGGTGCTGGTCCTCGAAGAAGATCACCTGATGCTTCAGGAGCGCAGAGCGGATGTCCGCGATCAGCTCGTCGTCGAGGTCCTGGGAAAGGTCGACACCTTCGATCACCGCGCCGATGGTCGGGGTGAGTTCACGGACTTGCAGCTTGGGCATGGGGTCCTCCGTCGCAGCAGCTTATCTCTCCCTCCACTTCGTGGGGAGGGTGGATCGCGGCGCAGCCGCGAGACGGGTGGGGATAGCAGCGGTTCGGCTTGCGTGGCGGCGAGTCAGCAAGAACCCCACCCGAGCCGCTACGCGGCCCACCCTCCCCACGAGGGGGAGGGAGGGCTTACGCCGGGTTCCGCGCCACCATCTGGCGGGCGATGATGATGCGCTGCATCTCGTTGGTGCCCTCGCCGATGCAGAGGAGGGGCGCGTCGCGGTAGAGGCGCTCGAGGATGAAGTCCTTGGAATAGCCGTAGGCGCCGTGGATGCGCATGGCCTCGGTGGCGTTCTCCAGGGCCGCCTCGGAGGCGAAGAGCTTGGCCATGCCGGCTTCCAGGTCCACGCGGCCGCCGCGGTCGTAAGCGGCGGCGGCGTCCTCCACCAGGAGTTCGGCGGCTCTCGCGCGGGCCGCCATGTCGCCGATCTTGGTCTGGATCGCCTGGTGCTGGGCGATGGGCTTGCCCATGGTCTGGCGGATCTGGGCGTAGCGGACCGCCTCCTTCAGCGCCCGCCGCGCGATGCCGACCCCGCGGGCGGCGACGTTGACCCGGCCGATCTCCAGTCCCCCGGTGGCCATCATGAAGCCCTGGCCCTCCTCGCCGCCGACCAGGGAGAGGTCGGCGCGGCAGCGGTAGTCCTCGAAGATGTATTCGCCGGTGTCGATGCCGCGATAGCCGAGCTTGCCGAGCTTGCGGCCATTGCGGATGCCGTCCATCGGCTTGCCGGTCTCCGGATCGTTCTTGGTGACGATCAGCATGGTCATGCCGCGGTGGCGCGGGCTGGCGTCGGGGTCGGTCTTCACCAGGAGGGCGCAGGCGTGGCCCTCGATGGAGTTGGTGATCCAGCTCTTGGTCCCGTTGACGACGTAGTGGTCGCCGTCGCGGCGGGCGACCGTGCGGATGCCCTGCAGGTCGGTGCCGGCGTCCGGCTCGGTGAGCGCAAGCCCGCCGCGGATCTCACCGCTCGCGAGCGGGGGCAGCCAGCGCCGCTTCTGCGCCGCGGTGCCGAACTTCTCGATCGCGAGCGCCAGCATCAGGTGCGAGTTGAAGATTCCGGTGATCGCCATCCAGACCGCGGAGATGCGCATCA
>DASPLZ010000288.1:0-14102 GCA_035627295.1 Phenylobacterium sp.
GGCGGAGGCGCGCTCGCGCAGCCGGCCAGCCCCGCCGCCAGCACCGCGCCCAGGGCCATCTGCGACCACTTCATGCTCTACTCCTTCACTCGGCGGCCGAAGCCGCCCTCGCGGCGCCTTAGCGCGGGCCCGAAGGCGCAGGCAACGGAAACCGGGCCGACCGCGCCTCGATGTTCCCGGTTGTGCTGGCGCGCCTGAGCGCCGAAAGTGCGCGCCATAAGAACCAAGCTCTATTTCCATGGGAGGATGCGATGGCGGATTTCGGCGCCACCGATGTCGAAGCCTTCCGCGCCGAAGCGCGCGCCTGGCTGAAGGAGAATTTCCCGCCGTCCCTGGCGCGCAAGGCCGCGCCGGCCGGCGAAGGCGAGGAGGATGCGTCCGAGGACGCCAGGCTCTGGAAGCAGCGGATGGGCGAAAAGGGCTGGGGCGTCCCGACCTGGCCGAAGGCCTACGGCGGCGGCGGCCTGACCAAGGCCGAGGCGCGGGTCCTGCAGGAGGAGATGGCCGTCATCGGCGCCACCAACCCGATCGGCGGCATGGGCGTGGTCATGTTCGGCCCCACCCTGCTCGAATACGGCACCGAAGAGCAGAAGAAGAAGCACATCCCGCCGATCGTGAGGGGCGAGCTGCGCTGGTGCCAGGGCTTCTCCGAGCCGGGCGCCGGCTCCGACCTCGCCAGCCTGCAGACGCGGGCCGAGGACAAGGGCGACCACTTCCTGATCAACGGCCAGAAGATCTGGACCTCCGGCGCGCAGTACGCCGACTGGTGCTTCTGCCTGGTGCGGACCGACACGACGAAGAAGCACGAGGGCATCTCCTTCGTGATGATCGACATGCACCAGCCGGGCGTCGAGCCGCGGCCGATCCGGCTGATCAACGACACCTCGCCGTTCTGCGAGACCTTCTTCACCAACGCCGTGACGCCGAAGGAGAACCTCGTCGGCCCGCTGAACGGCGGCTGGACGGTGGCCAAGCGGCTGCTGCAGCACGAGCGCGAGGGCATTTCCGGCGCCGGCGCGGCCAGCGGAGCCGGTCCGGGCCAGCTGCCCGGCGCCGGGCTGACCGAGCTTGCGCCGAAATATGTCGGCCTCGACGAGGACGGCCGGTTGGCGGATCCGGACCTGCGCACGCGCCTGACCAGGCACCTGATGGAGGCCCAGGCCTTCGCCCTCACCGGCAAGCGGGTGCTGCAGGAAACCAAGTCGAACCAGGGCCCCAGCGCCGGCAGCAGCGTGCTCAAGAACGTGGGCGCCGAGGTGCGCAAGGAGCGGGCCGAGCTGGCGGTGGAGATCCTCGGCCATCAGGGCCTCGGCTGGGGCGGCGAAGGCTTCCAGCCGGACGAGGTGGCGACCATCAAGGCCATGCTGCGCACCAAGTCCGGCTCCATCGCCGGCGGCTCGCACGAGGTTCAGAACGGCATCATCGCCAAGCGCATCCTCGGCCTGCCCGACGTGATCCAGAAGGCGCATTGACGCCGGCGTCACGTTGCGACACGGGCTGCCCGCGCTAAGGTGATTTTCAAAGACGATTTTTCAGGGAGTGATTTTTCAGATGGCTGATTTTGGAGCGACCGACACAGAAGCCTTCCGCGCCGAGGCGCGGGACTGGCTGAAGGCGAACTTCCCCCCTGCCCTCAAGGGCAAGGGCGGGCTGATGATGCAGGAAACCCAAGGCGAAGTGCCGCCCGAGTTCCACGCCTGGAAGAAGGCGATGGGCGAGAAGGGCTGGGGCACTCCGACCTGGCCGAAGGCCTACGGCGGCGGCGGCCTCTCGGCGGCCGAGGCCCGCGTGCTGGCCCAGGAGATGGCCGAGATCGGCGCCTGGAACCCGATTGGCGGCATGGGCGTCGGCATGTTCGGCCCGACCCTGCTGGAGTACGGCACCGAGGAGCAGAAGCAGCGCTTCATCCCCGACATCGTCACCGGCAAGGTGCGCTGGTGCCAGGGCTTCTCCGAGCCGGGCGCCGGCTCCGACCTCGCCAGCCTGCAGACGCGGGCCGAGGACAAGGGCGACCACTTCCTGGTCAACGGCCAGAAGATCTGGACCTCCGGCGCCCAGTGGGCCGACTGGATCTTCTGCCTGGTGCGCACCGACACGACGAAGAAGCACGAAGGCATTTCCTTCGTGGTCTTCGACATGCACCAGCCGGGCGTCGAAGTTCGCCCGATCAAGCTGATCGCCGGCTCCTCGCCGTTCTGCGAGACCTTCATCACCGACGTGAAGGTGCCGAAGGACCAGCTGATCGGCCCGCTGAACGGCGGCTGGAGCGTGGCCAAGCGCCTGCTGCAGCATGAACGCTCGGGCATGGGCGGCCGGATGGGCGAAGGCGGGCGTCGCCGCGGCGGTCAGCCCGACGGCCTGCCGGCCATCGCCAAGAAGTACGTCGGCGTGGACGCTCAGGGCCGGATCAACGATTCCGACCTGCGCACGCGCATCATCCTGAACGAGATCGACAAGCGCGCCCTGCAGCAGACCGTGCGGCGCGCCGCGCTGGAGGCCAAGGGCAACCAGGGCCCGTCGGCCACCACCTCGATCATGAAGAACGCCAACATGCGCGTCGCCCAGGAAGAGGCCGAGCTGACTCTCGAGGTCATGGGCAGCCAAGGCCTCGGCTGGGAAGGCGAGGACTTCACCAGGGAAGAGCGCGAGGCGGTGCGGTCGTGGCTTTCGGGCAAGGCCGGCTCGATCTACGGCGGCTCCAACGAGGTGCAGAACAACATCATCTCCAAGCGCATCCTGGGCCTGCCGGACACGACGCAGAACCACTAGGAATCGGCGCCGCCCGCGGGGTTGCTCGCGGGCGGTATGAGTGACGTAAGGGCCGCGTTGCGTATCGGGCGGCCCTCGGGTTAGGTGATTTCAAACAACAGTTTCATCGGGAGCCAGAATTAGATGGCGGACTTTGGAGCCACGGACACGGAAGCTTTCCGCTCCGAGGCGAGACAATGGCTGGAGGCGAATTTCCCGCCTTCGCTGAAAGGCAAGGGCGGCATGATGATGCGCGAAGAGCGCGCCACGCCGCCGCCTGAATACGACGCCTGGCGCAAGGCCATGGGCGAAAAGGGTTGGGGCGTCCCCACCTGGCCGAAGGAGTACGGCGGCGGCGGACTTTCGTCGGCCGAGGCCCGCGTGCTGCAGCAGGAGATGGGCCGCATCGGCGCCTGGAACCCGATCGGGGGCATGGGCGTGATGATGTTCGGCCCCACCCTGCTCGAATACGGCACCGAGGCGCAGAAGCAGGAGCACATCCCGCCGATCTGCCGCGGCGAGATCCAGTGGTGCCAGGGCTTCTCCGAGCCGGGCGCCGGCTCCGACCTCGCCTCCCTGCAGACCCGCGCGGAGGACAAGGGCGACCACTTCATCATCAACGGCCAGAAGATCTGGACTAGCGGCGCCCAGTGGGCCGACTGGTGCTTCTGCCTGGTGCGGACCGATACGTCGAAGAAGCATGAGGGCATCTCCTTCGTGCTCTTCACGATGCACCAGCCGGGGGTGGAGGTTCGCCCGATCCCGCTGATCGCCGGCAACTCGCCCTTCTGCGAGACCTTCTTCACCGACGCGCGCGCCGAGAAGAAGGACCTGGTCGGCCCGCTGAACGGCGGCTGGACCATCGCCAAGCGCCTCCTGCAGCACGAACGCTCGGGCCTCTCGGGCGCCGGCGGCGGCGGCATGGGCCTCGGCGGCCGTCAGGCCTCCCTGCCCCAGCTGGCCAAGAAGTACGTCGGCGAGGACGCGCAAGGCCGCATCGCCGACCACGACCTTCGCCAGCGGATCATCCAGAACGAGATGACCGCGCGCGCCTTCATGCAGACGGCCATGCGCTCGGCCATGGAAGCCAAGGGCAATTCCGGCCCGTCGGCGGCCACCTCGATCATGAAGAACGCCGGCACCTGGATGATGCAGGAGAAGGCCGAACTGACGCTGGAGATCATGGGCCACCAGGGCCTGGGCTGGGAGGGCGACGCCTTCACCGCCGACGAACTGGCCGCCGTGCGCGGCTGGCTGGGCGGCAAGGCCACCACGATCTACGGCGGCAGCCAGGAAGTGCAGAGCAACATCGTCTCCAAGCGCATCCTCGGCCTGCCCGACCCGCTGTCGAACAACTGATTTCAAACCGAACGAATTGTAGAGATTAGGGAACCTTAGAAATGGCCGTTCTGAACGAAGAACAGAGCATGCTGAAGGACGCGGCGAAGTCCTGGGCTCAGGAGAAGTCGCCGGTCACCGCCTTCCGCAAGATGCGCGATAGCGGCGTCGAGCTGGGCTACGACGCCGACGCCTGGAACGAGATGGCCGAGATGGGCTGGGCCGGGGTGATCATCCCGGAAGCCTACGGCGGCTCGGAGTTCGGCTACCTGTCGCTGGGCCTGATCCTGGAGGAGCTGGGCCGCACGCTCACCGCCTCGCCGCTGCTGGCCTCGGCCCTGGGCGCGGCCAGCGCGCTCGTGCTCGGCGGCTCGGAGGAGCAGAAGCAGGAGTGGCTGCCGAAGATCGCCGCCGGCGAGATCGTCGCCACCCTGGCGGTCGACGAAGGCCCGCACCACGCCCCTGAGAAGGTGGCGCTGAAGGCCGAACAGTCGGGCGACGGCTACACCCTGAACGGCTCCAAGACCTTCGTGCTCGAGGGCCTGGGCGCCGGCCTCTACGTCGTCTCGGCCCGCGTCAGCGGCCAGCCGGGCGACAAGGACGGCATCGAGCTCTTCCTGGTGCCGGGCGATGCGGCCGGCGTCTCGCGCAAGCGCCTGCACATGGCCGACAGCCGCGGCTATGCCGCCGTGACCTTCGACAACGTCAAGGTCGGCGCCGACGCCAAGCTCTCCGGCGGCTACGCCCTGCTCGAGAAGACCCTGGACCGCGCCCGCGCGGGCATCGCCGCCGAAATGCTCGGCGCCGCGACGCAAGCCTTCGAGACCACCCTCGACTACCTGAAGGTCCGCGTGCAGTTCGGCCAGGTGATCGGCTCCTTCCAGGCCCTGCAGCACCGCGCGGCCAAGATGTTCACCGACCTGGAACTGGCCCGCTCGGCCGTCGAGGCGGCCCTCGCCGCCATCGACGCCGACTCGGCCGACGTGCCGGAACTGGTCAGCCTCGCCAAGGCCAAGATGGGCGACACCTTCCACCTCGTCTCCAACGAGATGGTCCAGATGCACGGCGGCATCGGCATGACCGACGCCCACGACGCCGGCTTCTACCTGAAGCGCGCCCGCGCGGCCGAGGCCGCCTACGGCAATCAAGCCTACCACCGCGACCGCTACGCGCGGATCAACGGCTACTAAGTCCTTCTAACTTCTGACCTTGTCTTGCGCCTCCCCGCCGCGCGGCGGGGAGGCGTTGCTTTTTGGTCATGCGGTAGTCCAGCGATTGATCAGCGGTGAAGCTCGGATTAGTTTCGCTGCCCAAATCGAGAAAACAGGGCTCTTCAGGATTATGCGCGTTCTCACCACCGCGGCCGCCGCGCTCGGTCTCGCCGCTTCGCTCGCCGCCGCCACCCCCGCCGCCGCCCAGTACGGCATGGACAAGAAGCCGCCGAAGAACGCGGCCACGCCCGAGCTGCCGCGCTGCGAGCGCCCGCTCGGCACCGCCGCCGTCCAGGAGCCCGAGAACCGCTGGTGGACCGAGCTCGGCCTCTCGAACCCCGAAGCCCTGCTGAAGCTCTTCGCGGGCCGTTCCAACTGCCTGCGCATCGTCGACCGCGCCGGCGGCCTGGCCATGCGCAACCAGGAAGCGGCCCTGGGCGCCACGGGCGACCTGCGGCGCGGCTCCAACGTCGGCCGTGGCCAAGTGGCCGCCGCCGACTACTTCATCGTGCCGGACATCGCCAATTCCAACTCCAACTCCGGCGGCAACGCGCTGGGCGCGGTGGCCGGGGGCCTGCTCGGCAGCCGGCTCGGCGGCTTCGGCCAGCTGGCCGGCTCGATCCAGACCAAGCGGTCCGAGGCGCAGGCGCTGATCACCCTGGTCGACGCGCGCACCACCGAACAGCTCTACGTCGCCGAGGGCGTCGCCAAGAAGACCGACATCGGCTTCGGCGCAAGCGCCTACGGTTCGGGCACCACCGGCTTCGGCGGCCTCGCCGGCGGCGGCTACTCGAACACCGAGATCGGCAAGGTGATCACGGCGGCCTACTTCAACGCCTTCGTGGACCTGGTGAACTACATGCGCTCCAGCCAGGCGCCCGAAGCCGGGACCGCCAGCGCCAACGCCGGCATCCAGGCCTACACCGCCAAGTCCTCGGTCGTGCTGCGCGGCGGCCCCTCGCCGAGCGCCCGCGCGGTGATGACCTTCCAGCCCGGCGACCTCGTCTATCCGACCGGCCAGAAGAACGGCATCTGGTGGGAAGTCGACGACGAGAACGGCAACCGCGGCTGGGTCTCCTCGGCGTTCATCACTCCGCGCTCCTGAGGCCTTCGCGCCGGAACCGCCCGTAAGCTCAAGGGTTTGAGGTCCGACCCCTCAGACCCGGAGCTTAGCCATGACCGACCACACGACCGACCGCGCCGCCGTGGAGCGGCGCCTGTGGAACGAAGTCGAGAACAACCAGACCGGCATGCTCGGGCTGACGGGCGGCGACACCCACCAGCACTTCCAGCCGATGACCGCCTTCGTCGAAGAGGACGGCCGGCAGATCTGGTTCTTCACCCGTGACGACACCGAACTGGCCCAGTCCATCGGCGACGGCCAGACGGCGATGTTCGTGGTGCAGAAGAACGATTTCCAGGCCTGCATTGGCGGCCGGCTGTCGCTGGAGCACGACACGGCCCGGATCGAGAAATACTGGAACGCCGTGGTCGCCGCCTGGTATCCCAACGGCAAGGCCGACCCGCACCTGACCATGCTGCGCTTCCTCTGCGACGACGCCCAGGTGTGGATTTCCCACGGCGGCCCGATCCGGTTCGCCTGGGAGATCGCCAAGGCCAACGCCACGCACAAGACCCCGGATGTCGGCGAAAGCTCCCATCTCAGCTTCAATTGAGCGGCCTGTTGCGAAGCGCCGGTCAAAATCTTGCCTGGCCGGAACAGTCGGGATGTGACGCAATAAAAATAAATCGGGAAGCCGACTTATCCCAATAGATTCAGGTGTTCCGCCAGCGCTTTGATTTCTCAATAGTGGAAGTCGCCGCCCTGAATTCGCGTGTGTGTCGAGTTGACGACAGTCTTGATGTGAGGAGACCGCTAGCGTGGGTCCTGCGCCTGTCGGGGGCGATTTGCGATTCGAATCTTCGAGGGCGCCTGGACCTTTGCGTAACCGCCTGCTTGCTGCGCTCGCGCCAGACGACTTCGCCCTCGTGGCGCCTTTTCTCAGCCAGGTGACGCTGGAGCGCGGCCGCCTGCTCTACGATCCGGGCGACGATATCGACCTCGTCTATTTCCCGCACGACGGGGTCATCTCGCTGATGACGCTGATGGAGAATGGGGCGGCCATCGAGTCGGCCACCATCGGCCGCGAGGGCGCCCTGGGATTGATGGCCGCGGTCGCGCCGCGACGGTCGATGAGCCGCGCCATCGTCCAGACGCCATGCGTCTGCGCCCGCATCTCGGCCCGCGACCTTCACGAGGCCTGGGAACGAAGCCCTCAAATCCAAGCCCTGGTCGACCAGCACAACGAAGCCCTCTTCGGCCACGCCATCCAGTCGGTGGCCTGCAACGCCCTGCACTCGGTGGAGTCGCGGTTCTGCCGCTGGCTGCTCTCCTGTCACGACCGGATCGAGGGCGACACCGTCGCCCTGACCCAGGAGTTCCTGGCCGACATGCTGGGGGTGCAGCGCACCACCGTCACCGCTGTCGCCCGCACCCTGCAGGAGAAGGGCGCCATCCGCTATCGCCGCGGGGTGGTCGACATCGTCGACCGAGCGATCCTCGAGGCCATGACCTGCGAGTGCTACGGCGTGGTGCGCCGCAACTACGAACGGCTGTTCCCGGCGCCGTTCCGATAACGCTCGTAGAGCGCGGCCATGACCGCGCAGAAGGCCACCGCGATCAGCGCGCCGCCGCCCAGCTGGTGCTTCACCGCCAAGGCGAGCGAAGCCACCGCGGCGGCGCCGAAGAGCCAGCGGTGCGGCGAAAGCGCCATCAGCACCGCAGCCGGCGCCAGGAGCGTCGCCTCGTAATGCATGGCGTAGGGCATGATCGCCAGGGCCCCCGCGCCCAGGGCCGCCAGGCGATAGGCCGGGTCCTGGCTGCGCGCGAAGGCCAGCCACGTCCCGGCGAGCGCCAACAGCAGCGCCGCCAGACGCATCCCGCTGAGCAGGCCGTGATCCAGCCCCAGGTTCACCCCCATCATGGTCAGGGTGACGCCGCCGCGCATGTGGCTGGGGCTGAGGGTGATGAGTTCGGCGAAGCGCGGCAGCGACTCCAGCCACGCCAGCCAGGGCTGCCAGCCCACCATCGCAAGCGAGACGAGGCCGAGGCCCGCGCCCGTCACGATCGAGGCGGCGAGCGCCTTCCATTCCCGCGCCGCCACCAGCGCCACCGGCGCCAGGACCGCCGCCTGCGGCTTGATCGCCGCGGCCAGGCCGAACAGTGCGCCAGCCAGATAGGGCCGCCGCGCCAGTTGGGTGACCGCCAGCGTCAGGCAGCCCGCGACCAGCAGGGTGCTCTGGCCGACGATGATCGCCAGCGAGCCCGGCGGCGACAGCAAGACGAACCCGACGGCCATCAACCGCTGGCTCTTCACCGCCGCCGCGGTCGCGCCCGCCACCAGGATCGCGCCGAGAACGGTCCACAGCGCATAGCCCCAGTAGAACGGCAGGGCGGCGAAAGGCGAGAGGGCCGGCAGGGCCGAGGGCGGATAGACGAACGGCCGCAGTCTCGACCAGCCGGCCATCAGCCAGTCCTGGGCGGCGGTCACCGCATCGAAGTCGTAGATCAGCTGCGGCGTCTCCCAGGCCATCCGCGCGCCGGTCCACATCGGCAGGAAGTCGACGCCGAGCGGCTGCACCGCCGCCAACTCAAGGGCGGTCTTGACCGCGCGAGCGACGAACAGGACCAGGATGAGGGAGAGGCCGCCCCATCGGAGCAGCGGCAGCAGCCGCCTCATGCGCCCTGAGCCCTCAGGTGATGGAAGGCGATGGCCGCGGCCGTGGCCACGTTGAGCGAATCGAATCCAGGCCGCATCTCGATCCGCACCCTCCTTGCGCGGGCCATCAGCGCCGGCGCCAGCCCGGGTCCCTCGGCGCCCAGCAGCAGCGCCACCCGCCCGTTCAGGCGCAGGCTGTCAAGCCGCTCCTCGCCGGTCGGCGTCAACGCCACCGTCTCGAAGCCCGCGTCCGCCAGGAGATCGGGCAGTTCGGCCGCCGTCACCCGCGCGAACGGCGTCTCCAGCACACCGCCGACGGAGACCCGCAGCGCCTTGCGATAGAGCGGATCGCAAGATGTCTCGTCGAGCAACACAGCATCGAGGCCGAAGGCCGCGGCGTTGCGGAATATTCCCCCGATATTGTCGTGATTGGCGATTCCCACCGCCGCGGCGACCAGAGCGCGATCGGGCAGGCCGGCGAGCAACGAGGCCGCCGAAACCCCGGTGTCGCGTTCGCCCACCGCCAGCAGGCCGCGGTGTATGGAAAAGCCGACGATCCGGTCCATCACCGCCTGCTCGGCAAGGTAGATGGGCGTGTCGGCGACAGTATCGCCGACCCGCGAGATCTTCGAGGCTCGTTCCTTTGCGATCAGCAGAGACTTAACCGGCCAGCGCGACTTCAGGAGCGCCCGAATCACAACCTCGCCTTCAGCGATGAACAGACCACGCCGGCCCACCAAGTCGCGTTCTCGGATATCCAGATAATCTGAGATGCGCCAGTCGCCCGGGTCAGTGATCTCTATGAAGTTCAACGCGCACTCCCGATGATGCTGAGCGTGGTGACTTTTCTATGGATTCCAGATCAGGTTTCCGCTTAAGCCACTCCTGGAGCCTTTCAAAAGGAGAGCCTGGTGTCTGAACAAGACGATCATCTGCGTGAACTTGTCGCCGAAGTTGCGGCCGCCTACTTCTCAAATTCGCACGTCAGCGCGCAAGACATTCCGCTGGTGATCAATCAGATCGCGAGCAGCCTCAGCGGTGTTTCCGGCCAGCCGGCCGCCGCCGAACCGCAGGCCGCCGAGCCGGAAACCCAGAAGGCGACCCCCGCCCAGGTCAAGAAGTCGATCACGCCTTCGGCGCTGATCAGCTTCGAGGACAACCGCGGCTACAAGACCCTGAAGCGCCACCTCTCCACCCGCGGCCTGACGCCGGAGCAGTATCGCGAGAAATGGGGCCTGCCGAAGGACTATCCGATGGTCGCCCCGAGCTATAGCGAAGCCCGTTCGGCCATGGCCAAGTCGCTGGGCCTGGGCCGCAAGCCCGCCGCCGCCGCGGGTCGCGGCCGCAAGAAGGCGTCCTGATCGGAAAGGTTGGAGCGGGCGGGGGGAATCGAACCCCCGACATTCAGCTTGGGAAGCTGACGTTCTACCTCTGAACTACGCCCGCGAAGCGGCCGGCAACATAGACGAACCCCTCGGCGCCGCAAGGCGCGTTGACGGCCTCGCCTGCCGGCCGCACCATGCCTCCCGACGATCCAGGGAGGACGCCATGGCTGACGGCGAAGCTGCGCCCCGCGCCAAGTTCCACGCGATGACCGAGGGCACGCAGGAGGACTGGATGGCCATCGGCATGGCCGCCGCCCCGCATCGCGGCGAGCTGCCGGACCGGATCATGGCGCACCTCAATCTGCTGAAAGGCGACCACGGCGGTTTCGCCGTCGACCGGCTGGAGCATTCGCTGCAGACCGCCACCCGCGCCTTCAAGGATGGGCGCGACGAGGAGTACGTCGTCTGCGCCCTGGTGCACGACATCGGCGACATCCTGCTGCCGGCCAATCATGCCGAGTTGGGGGCCACGATCCTGAAGCCGTACATCTCCGAGCGGAACCACTGGATGATGGACAAGCACGGCATCTTCCAGGGCTACTACTTCTTCCACTACCTGGGCCTGGACCGCGACATGCGCGAGCAGTTCCGCGGGCATCCGGACTTCGAATACTGCGCGCAGTTCTGCCATCTCTATGATCAGAACAGCTTCGATCCGAACTACGAGAGCATGCCGCTGGAGGCCTTCGAGCCGATGCTTCGGCGCGTGCTGGCCGCGCCGAAGCAGTCGATCTACAAGCGGCCCGACGCGGCCTAGGGCGCCACGCGCTCCACCTTCAGGCCCCTGGCCTTCAGGAGCGCCGGCACGCCTTCCGCGCCGACCAGGTGGCCGGCGCCGACGGCGATGAACACCTCGCCCGAACCTGCCAGCTCCCGCTCGATCTGGCGCACCCAGTCGTGGTTGCGGTCGACCATCAGGGCTTTGTGCAGGGCCGGGTGCTTGGCGGCCAGTTCGTCGGTCATCAGCGCATCGAGCGTGGCCTCGTCGCCGGCGACATAGGCGGCGACCATCCGGTCGAACAGCGCCTGGGCCTGGTCGAGCTCCTCCAGCGACTTTTCCAGGAGGTCGAGTTCGGCCTCGGCCGGCATCTCGGCGAAGAACTTCAGCTGCTGTTCGATGGTCTCCAGGCCGGCGATCTCCTTGCCGGCCGCCTTGGCGTCGCCGCGCAGGGCGAGGTCGACGGCGAGCTTGGGATCGTAGCCGGCCTTCTGGATCGGCAGCAGCGCCAGGACTGTGGCGGCGAGCCAGGGGCGCATCGGCTCCAGCTGGGCGAGCGGCATGCCGCCGGCCTGGGCGGCCTTGGCCAGCAAGGCGTCGCCCTCGTCGTCCAACTTGCTGGTGAGAGGGTGTTGCGGATCGAGGCCGTACTTCTGGATCAGCGGGGCGGCGGCGGCCTGGTCGTCGATGTTGGCGATCTCCAGCACCAGCTTGTCGCTGGCTTTCAGCGCCGCCTCCATCTTCGGCGAACGCCAGGCGGTGTCGGGCTTGGCGAAGTGCATGGTGCCGAAGAGGTGGATGGTGGAGTCGGCGTCGCGGACGGTCCACATCGCCGGGGCCGACCTGGCGGGGGCGGCGAGCGAGAGGAGCGCGGCGGCGGCGAAGCAGGCCAGGGCGAATTGAGGCGCGCGTTGGGTCGCGCGGCCGCGAAGGCTGCGGGTCATGGGTCGTTCCTTTGAGTGAGGGGATTAGGTTCGGAAGATCAGGCGAAACCGCGGCGGGCGCCGAGGAAGACGCTGACGGCCAGGTAGAAGACCATCAGCAGGGTCAGGCAGTCCCAGGTGCTGAGCGGCGGGGCGAAGCCGAGCTTCTCGGCCGCCGCCCAGAGGAAGAGCGCCCCCTGCAGCACCCAGAAGCAGACCAGGCAAACCTCGGCGACCATGCGCCGCATCACCTCGTCCGCGCTCTGCCAGAACGCCAGGTTGATGACCGACTGCAGGATGAAGAGGGCGACAAGGCCCGTCATCAGCGCCGCGCGCAGGCCGTAAGCCAGGTCGAAGCCGCCGACGAAGACGGGCGTCGACATCATCGCGCCGCTCAGGACCAGCACCAGGCCCTGCTGGCGGGCCATGCGGATCTGCTGCGGGCCGGCGGGGCGGGGATCGCCCGGATCCAGCATCGCCCCGGCGGCCTTGCGATTGAAGCTGGCGACCAGCATCAGGAGGCCAAGAAACAACAGAAGGCCGGCGACGATCACGCCCAAGGCGTCCGACCAGCCCCAGCTCGCGGCCAGCTGGACCTCTCCGGCCAGATGCCCCACCCCGTAGCCGGCGAGGAGGCCGACCACGCCGCCGATGGCCGCCTGGATCAGGCGGGTCCTGGTGAAATAGGAGCGCTTCTCGAGCGTGCTCATGGATCAAGCTCCCGGGGCGCCGTCGGCCCCGTCCTGGAAGATGGTTTCGATCGGCTGGCCGAAGAGCCGCGCGATCTTGAAGGCGAGCGGCAGGGACGGGTCGTACTTGCCGGTCTCGATGGCGTTGATGCTCTGGCGCGAGACGCCCAACCGGTCGGCCAGGTCCCCCTGGCTCCAGTTGCGTTCGGCGCGCAGCACCTTGAGGCGGTTCAGCATGGCCCGGTCACCGCCGCCGCAGCCACCAGGCGAGCCACGCCAGGGCGTAGCCGGCGGTGGTGGCCAGGAAGGTCGCGAACACGCCGTTGGTGAACCAGACCGCGGCGGAGCGGCCGTCCAGCCCGATCGTCTCCCGATAGGAGAGCACGATCGTCGCCGCCACCAGGGCCGCCATCAGGCCGCTCATCCCGCCCCAGAAGAAGGCTTCCAGGTGCGCCGCCCGGGCGGCCTCGTCGATCTGCCGCCACCAGTAGAGGGTCAGGCCCATCCCCGCCGCGAACACCGCCGCGGTGACGGCCGGCATGACCCAGGGCGGGAAATCCCGGCGCTGGGCCACGACGGTCAGGACGCCGACAGCCAGGCCGATCAGCAGGGATGCGACATGAATGCCGGTGATCTTCCGCCGGTGTCGGATCTCCCGCTCGGACGGACGATCGTCGTCAAAGGCCATGACGTGGTTCCTTGTCTAACTGACAAGCACACTTGTCTCACGAGGCTGCACAGGATGTCAAGCACCCTAGACAATCTGTCAGGCAAGCCTGTCGCTATTGGATGCGGGTGACGGTGTAGCCCCTGGCTCGCATCAGCGCGGGCAGGCCGTCCTCGCCCAGCATGTGCAGGGCGCCGACGTTCACCAGCTGCACCCCCTCTCCTGACGCCATCTCGGCGCCCAGGGTTTCGGCCCAGGCCTGGTTCCGGTCCTTCAGGAAGAGGTCGTAGAATTGCGGCCGGGTGGTCTTCATCACCGCCAGAAGGCCTTCGCCCAGGGCGGCGAGGTCTCCCGCCGCCCAGGCCTTCTGCATCGGCGCGCCAGCGCTGGGCTCGGTGCGTTCCTTGATCACGTCGGCCAGGTACTGCAGCTCGACGGGCTCGGGCATGGCGGCGAACATCTGCGCCTGGCGCTCCAGGCTCTCGAAGGTGCGCAGGCGCTTGGGCGATGCGTGGGTGGCCCTGGCGACGGCGGTGTCGACCCCGGATTCCACCTTGTAGCCGCGGTCGAGCATGGGCGTGACGGAAAGGGTGAGGGCCGTCACCCACGGCCGCAGGTGGTCGACCTCGCCGAGGTCAAGCTTCTGGCTGGCGAGCAGCGGGCCAAGGGCGGCGATCTCGGAGGGCAGGAGCTTCTGGCGGAGC
>DASPLZ010000289.1:0-3334 GCA_035627295.1 Phenylobacterium sp.
GACCGCCGAGACCATGTCGGCCCCGCCTTGCGCGAAGGCCGCGATCTGGAAGGCGTGGTAGTCCTCCGCCTCCCCGGCCTCCATCCGGCCGGCCTTGTAGCCGTCCCCGCGCGGGCCGATCACGCCGTCGAGCACGACCGGCGTCGCCGGCGTTTCCCATGCGTCGCGCAGGCCGGCGATGAAGTCGACCGAGGCGATGTTGACCGCCCGGAGCCGCTCCAGGTCATAGCCCAGCAGCGCGCCCCAGTCCGGGTTCGCCCGCCAGGTCGGCGTGCCGAGCACGAAGCCCGCGCCCTTCGCCCGGGCCAACTCCAGGAACGGCTCGTAGTAGCGGGTCAGCGCCGCGCGGCCCTCTTCGGTCTCCAGCAGCGGGAAGGCGGCGAACTGCGGCAGCTCCATCCCCTCCAGGAACACCAGCACCGTCTCCAGACCGGCGTCGGTGAGGAAGAGCCTGCCGGCCGTCTGGGGCAGGTCGTTGCGGTATCGCGCCATGGGGTTCCCTTCTTGGCTACTCGGAATGTTGGATCACCAAAGGCTGCTCGTACAGTCAAGCTGAGCGGCGGTGCGTGGTTCGAGACGCGGCTTCGCCGCTCCTCACCATGACTAAGGTTTGCGCTGAAATCGTCATCCTGCGGGCCCGCGAAGCGGGTGTCTCGAAGGACGCACGGCCGATCAGCCCGGCCCTCAGACGCCCCGCTCGGCCACCAGGTCCCAGGCCGCGAAGTCCAGGGCGTCCTCCGGCTCGGCCAGGGCCGTCTCGCTCACCGTCTCGCCTCGCACCGAGACGCCGGCCCGGTGCACCGTCTCCGGATCGCCGCTCACCAGCGGGTGCCACCACGCCAGTCCCCGCCCCTCGTGGATCCGCCGGTAGGCGCAGGACTTCGGCATCCATTCCAGCGCCTCGATATTGCCCGGCGTCAGCTTGATGCAGTCCGGCACGTGGCGCTTGCGGTCGGCGTAGTCGGTGCAGCGGCAGGCGGCGGGGTCGAACAGCTTGCAGTGCACCCGCGTCGGGATGATCTCCCCGGTCTCCTCGTCCTCGAAGCGCACCAGGCAGCACAGGCCGCAGCCGTCGCACAGGCTCTCCCACTCGGACCTGTTCATCTCCGAGAGGGATTTCTCGTGCCAAAAGGGGGTGTCGGCGCTCACGCCCTCGTCCTAAACCCTTGTCCCCAGTTCGCCAAAGCGCCGCCCGCGTGACCGATCCGCCCACCACCCCCGAACCCCGGCCCGAGCTCGGCCGCCGGCAGGTCCCGCCGCCGGCGCCGCCGCGCCATCCGCCGCGCAAGGGCGGCGGCCTGTGGTGGAAGCTGCCGCTCATCGGCCTCGTCACCCTCGGCGCGGTCGCCGCCGGCGGCGTCCTCTGGGTGCAGATGACCTACTTCTCCGACGTGCCGGCCATCCCGCCGGCCGAGGAGCTGTGGGCGGTCAACCGCCAGCCGGGTATGACCTTCCTCGACAAGGACGGCGAGCTGATCGCCCACCGCGGCCCGATCAACGGCCGCCGGGTCACCCTGGACGAGCTGCCCAAGCACGTGCCCGACGCCTTCCTCGCCGCCGAGGACCGCCGCTACTACGAGCACGGCCCGGTGGACCTGAAGGGCATCGCCCGCGCCATCCGCGCCAACGCCCAGGCCGGCCGCACCGTGCAGGGCGCCTCCACCCTCACCCAGCAGCTCGCCCGCACCCTGCTCCTCAACAACGAGCAGACCCTCAAGCGCAAGGCCCACGAGGCGGTGATCGCCTGGCGGCTGGAGGAGATGCTCGGCAAGGACGGGGTGCTGGAGCTCTACCTCAACCGCACCTTCTTCGGCGCCCGCGCCTACGGCCTCGACGCCGCCGCCCAGACCTACTTCTCCAAGCCCGCCAGCCAGCTCACCCTCGGCGAAGCGGCCCTGCTCGCCGCCCTGCCGAAGGCCCCGAGCCGCCTCGCCCTCACCAGGGACTACGACGCCGCCTGGGCCCGCGCCTCCAAGATCCTCGGGACCATGCGCGACATGGGCTGGATCACCCCCGCCGCCTACCAGCGGGCGATGGCCGAGCCGCCGCCGCTGACGCCCCGCGAGCCCCTCTCCGAAGGCGACCTCGCCTGGGCGCTCGACATGGCCGCCGAGCAGGCCGTGAAGATGGCCCCCGGCAGCCCCGACCTGACGCTGAAGCTGACGGTGGACCCCAAGCTGCAGACCGTGGCGCAGGACACGGTCCGCCAGGTGATCGCCGCCCAGGGCCGCCGCCGCAACGCCACCCAGGCCGCCCTCGTGGCCCTGGCCCCCGACGGCGCCATCCGCGCCGTGGTCGGCGGGACGGACCACGACAAGAGCCCCTTCAACCGCGCCACCCAGGCCCTGCGCCAGCCGGGCTCGGCCTTCAAGCCGCTGGTCTACGCCGCCGCCCTGGAGGCCGGCGTCACCCCCCGCGACACCGTCACCGACAGCGTCGTGCGCGTCGGCCGCTGGAGCCCGGAGAACTACGGCGGCGGCCGCTACGGCGCCATGACGGTGGAGAAGGCCCTCGCCCTCTCGGTCAACACCATCGCCGTCAAGCTCGCCCAGCAGGCCGGGCTCGACAGCGTCTCGGCGCTGGCCCGCCGGTTCGGCCTCGACAACATCCCGCCCCGCCCCGGTCCCTCCATCGCGCTGGGCGCCTACGAGGTCAGCGTGCTCAAGCTCGCCGGCGCCTACCAGGTCTTCCAGACCGGCGGCTCCAAGACCGAGCCCTACCTGATAGCTGAGATCACCGACGCCCGCGGCCAGGTGATCTACCAGCGCCCGGCCCGCGGCCCCGTGCCCACCTTCCACGTCTACCAGGCCAGCCAGATGGTCCGCATGATGGGCGGGGTCATCGCCCCCGGCGGCACGGGCTACAGAGCCGCCATCGGCCGCCCCGCCGCCGCCAAGACCGGCACCAGCCAGGACTGGCGCGACGCCTGGTTCGTCGGCTTCACTCCCGACTGGCTCTGCGCCGTCTGGGTCGGCAACGACGACAACCGCTCCATGTCCAAGGTGGTCGGCGGCGAGCTCCCCGCCGACATCTGGCGCCGCTTCATGCTCAAGGCCCACGAGGGGACCGAGCCCAAGGACTTCGCCTGGATGGTCCCCGACGCCGAGCCGCCGCCGGGCTATGACGCCAGCGCCCAGGAGGCGGGCTTCACGGAGGACGAAGGCTACCGCGAGGAGGACTTCGCCGACTACGACCCGAACGCCCCGCTCCCCGACGAGCACCGCTTCGACGAGCCCCCGTCGGAGGAGCCCCCGCCGCCGCCCTGGCAGGAGCCCCGCCCCTGGCAGCGCCGCGCCGAACTGCCCCCCGAGCCCCGCCCCATGTGGCGCGAACG
>DASPLZ010000290.1:0-9141 GCA_035627295.1 Phenylobacterium sp.
CGAGGTGCGCGTGGCCCTGCTCGAGGCCGACGTCGCCCTGCCGGTGGTGCGCGACTTCATCGCAAAAGCCAAGGAGCGGGCGACCGGCGAGGCGGTGATCCGCTCGGTCAGGCCCGCGGACCAGGTGGTGAAGATCACCTACGACGGCCTGGTGGAGATGCTGGGCGGCGAGGGCGAGCCGGAAGGGCTCAACATCTCGCTGAACCCGCCGACGGTGATCCTGATGTCCGGCCTGCAGGGCTCGGGCAAGACCACCACGGCCGGCAAGCTGGCCCTGCGGCTGGCGAAGGAGCGCAAGAAGGTCCTGGTGGCCTCGCTCGACACCCGCCGCCCGGCGGCCATGGAGCAGCTGGCGATCCTCGCCGGCCAGGCCGAGGTCGACGCCCTGCCGATCGTCGCCGACCAGGCCGCGCCGGACATCGCCAAGCGGGCGATGAGCGCGGCGCGCCTGCAGGGCTACGACGTCCTGATCCTCGACACCGCCGGCCGCACCACCCTCGACGAGGGGATGATGGCCGAGGCGGCCGAGATCGCGCGGATCGCCACGCCCACCGAGACCCTGCTGGTCGCCGACAGCCTGACCGGCCAGGACGCGGTGCGCTCCGCGCGGGCCTTCCACGAGCGCCTGCCGCTGACGGGCCTGGTGCTCACCCGCGCCGACGGCGACGGGCGCGGCGGCGCGGCGCTCTCCATGCGGGCGGTCACGGGCCTGCCCATCAAGTTCCTCGGCGTCTCGGAGAAGATCGACGGGCTCGACGTCTTCGACGCCCGCCGGGTGGCCGGTCGCATCCTGGGCCAGGGCGACATCGTCTCCCTGGTCGAGAAGGCCGCGCAGGAGTTCGACCAGGCCCAGGCCGAGGCCATGGCCAAGAAGCTGGCCAAGGGCCAGTTCGACCTGGAGATGATGGCCGCCCAGCTCGACCAGATGCAGAAGATGGGCGGCATGGAGGGGGTCATGGGCCTCCTGCCCGGCGTGCAGAAGGTCAAGGCGCAGATGGCCGAGGCCAATGTCTCGGACAAGATGCTGCTGCGCCAGCGGGCGATCATCAATTCGATGACCAAGGCCGAGCGGAAGAAGCCCGACCTCCTGCAGGCCTCGCGCAAGCGCCGCATCGCGGCCGGCGCCGGCGTCGAGGTGGCCGAGGTCAACCGCCTCCTCAAGCAGCATCGCCAGATGGCCGACGCCATGAAGATGATGACCAGGAACGGCGGCGCAGGTTTCGCCCGCATGGCCCAGGCGCTGGGCCTCGGCGGCGGCATGAACCCCCTGAAAGCGCTCGGCGGCGGCAAGCCCGACCCGGCGGCGCTGGAGGCTGCGGCCAAGGAGCTGCAGGGCAAACTTCCCGGTCTCGGCGGCCCCGGCGGGCCGGCGGCGCCGAAACTTCCCGGCCTGGGCGGCGGCGGTTTGCCGCCCGGGATCAACCCCTTCAAGAAATAGCGTTCACCTAAGGACTAGAAATGCTGAAGATCCGTCTCGCCCGCGGGGGCTCCAAGAAGCGCCCGTACTATTCCATCGTCGTCGCCGACAGCCATTCGCCCCGCGATGGCCGCTTCATCGAGAAGGTCGGCGCCTACAACCCGCTCCTCAAAAAGGACGACCCGCAGCGCACCGTGCTGAAGACCGAGCGCATCCAGGAGTGGCTCTCCAAGGGCGCCCAGCCCACCGACCGCGTCGCCCGCTTCCTCTCCACCGAGGGCCTGGTGAAGTGGCAGGCCGGCAACAACCCGAAGAAGGGCGAGCCGGGGACCAAGGCCAAGGAACGCGCCGAGGAGCGCGCCCAGCGCGAGGCCGACCGCGCGGCGGCCGAAGCCGAAGCCAAGGCCAACCCGCCGGCCCCCGAGCCGGAACCGGAAACCGTCGAGGAAGCTCCGGCTGAAGCCGTGGCGGAAGAAGCGCCCGCCGAAGCCGCCCAGCCGGAAGCCGCTGCGGAAGAAGCCGCTCCGGCCGAAGCCGCCGCCGAAGAACCGGCCGGCGAGCCCGCCGCCGAGGAAGCCGCTGAAGCCACCGCCGGCGAAGCCGCCGCCGACGCGGCCGCGGAAGACGCCGAAAAGGCGTAAGCCTGACCACTGCGTTCTCCCTCCCCCTTGTGGGGAGGGTGGACCGCGCAGCGGGACGGGTGGGGGTCTTGCTGACTCTCAGCAACAGCGGACACGCCGCAATCCCCCACCCGACCGGCGCGTTCCGCGCCGCCCACCCTCCCCACAAGGGGGAGGGAGAGCTATAGCCATGCCATGGCCGAGCCCGCCTCCAAGCTGATCCTCGTCGCCCGCGTCGCCGGGGCCTTCGGCGTGCGTGGCGAGGTGAAGCTGACCACCTACACCGCCGACCCGCTGGCCATCACCACCTACGGCCCGCTGCTCCGGAAATCTGGCGAGCCGCTGCTGAAGCTCACCGCCGCCCGCGCGGTGAAGGGCGGGGTGGTCGCCCGGGCCAAGGAGATCGCCACCCGCGAGGAGGCCGAGGCCCTGCGCGGGACCGAGCTCTATGTGCCGCGCGAGGCCCTGCCGGAGCCGCAGGACGAGGACGAGTTCTACCTCGCCGACCTCATCGGCCTTTCCATCGAAAACGCCGCCGGCGAGGTGCTGGGCCGCGTGAAGACCGTGCAGGACTTCGGCGCCGGGGACCTGATCGAGGTCGCGCCCGTCGACGGCGGCGCGACCTGGTGGCTGCCCTTCACCAAGGAGACGGTGCCGGAGGTGCGCCTGGCCGCCGGCGTGCTGATCGCTCACCCGCCCGGCGAGGCGGAGGACGAGGCGTGAAGGTCGAGGTCGCGCCCGCGGCCCTGGCGGACAGGCCGCTGATCGAGGGCCTCTTCCAGTTCTACGCCTACGACTTCTCGGAGCTGGAGCCGCCCGGCTCGGCCGACTTCGCCTTCACGGCGGAGGGCCGCTTTGCGCCCTACCCCTACATGGACGTCTACTGGTCCGAGCCGGACCGCTGGCCGCTCGTCATCCACGCCAACGGCGAGGCGGCGGGATTCGCCCTGATCAACACCCACTCGCACCACGGCGGGACGGTCGAGCGCAACATGTGCGAGTTCTTCGTGGCCCGGAAATTCCGCCGCGCCGGCGTCGGCGGCGAGGCGCTGCGCCAGGTGCTGGCGCTGCATCCCGGCCGCTGGGAGGTCGCCATCGCCGAGCGCAACCTCGCCGCCAAGGCCTTCTGGCCGCGGGCGCTGCAAGCGATCCCGGCCGTCCGCGACCTGACGGAGACCGCCGGCGACGGAGATCACTGGAGCGGGCCGATCTGGACCTTCGTCGCCGGCTGAGGCCGGTCAGTCGGTCCGGCCGCCGAAGAGCAGCAGGTTGCCGTCAGGGTCCTCGACGATGAAGTTCCCCTGGCCCTGGCCATGCCAGGGTTCGCGGGTCAGCGTCTGGCGGAAGGGCGCGCCGCGTTCCTGCAGTTCCTGGAACAGCTGCTTGGCGTGGCTGACGCCGAAGGCGACGGAGAGCAGGTCGGGTCCGGCGGCGCGGTCGATGGCCGGGCGGTCGACATGGCGCAGGTTCAGCATCGCCCCGTCGCGCACGACCTGGGCGTAGAACGGCGGCTCGCCGTACACGAACCCCACGGTGAAGCCGAGCGTGGCGGTGTAGAACGCCAGGGCGCGGGGCATGTCGGTGACGAACACCTGCGGCTCGCAGGTGGTGATCACCGGGCGGGCCGGATAGCGGACGGTTTCGGTCTTGGCGGACATCTCTTGGAGGCTTCCTTTGAGGGCCTGCCAGCTGTCGAACCCTTCGAGGCGGGCGACCAGCGCCTGTGCGTCGGCCAGCCGGAAGGGCTGGTCCATGATCTGGCGGTCGGAGAGGCCGGCGTATTTCGGCAGGGCGGCGCGCAGTTGCGCCGCCACCGGATGGCGGCCTTCCCTGTGCCAGCGCAGGTACTGCTTGGCCTGCTTCTTCAGGTTCTCGAGACTGGGCATGGGCGCGTTACGATCTTAACGGGTCGTAGGCGGGCATGGCCCTTTCGGCGAAGCCGCCGATGCGCCCTACAGGGCGGCCTCATGCTCCGTCCGCGAGACCGCCGCTGTCAAGCTACAGCTTAGTGACGGGGCGAGCTGGCGTTGGAGCGACGCTCCCGCTTCGGCCCGCCAGGCTTGCCGCCCTTCGGACGGTCGCCGGGCGGCGGGCCCTTGCGGGGCTTGCGGTCGAAGCGGGCCTCGGGCGAGGGGGCGCCGGCCGGCTCGATGCGCATGCCGCCCTCGGGGGGCGGGGCCTTGATGGCTTCGCGGAAGCGGGCCTCCACCTCGCGGGCGATCTCGAACTTGGTCTCGCGGTCGAAGATGCGGATGGCGCCGATGTCCTTCTTGGTCACGTGGCCGGCGCGGCAGATCAGCGGGATCAGCCACTTGGGGTCGGCGCCGTTCGAGCGTCCGATGGGCAGGCGGAACCAGGCGGCGTCGCTGTCGGCGGCCAGGGGGTCGTAGCGCGGGGCCTTCTCGCGGCGCTCGGCCTCGCGGGGCGGGCGGGTGTCGCGGATGTCCTCCAGCAAATCCTCGGGCTCGGGCAGGCGCGAGCGGTAGAGGCGGATCAGGGCGGCGGCCACCGTCTCCGGCGGGCGGTCGGCCAGCAGGCGGCGGGCCAGCTCCAGCTCGTCCACCGAGACCGGGTCCTTCAGCATCGGATCGTCCAGCAGCCGCTCCTGGTCGCGGCGGCGGATCTCGTCGGCCTGCGGCGGGCCGGACCAGGCGGCCTGCACCCCGGCGGCGGCCAGCAGCATCTCGGCCTTGCGGCGACGCGTGTAGGGGACCAGCAGCACCGAGACGCCCTTGCGCCCCGCCCGGCCGGTGCGCCCGCTGCGGTGCAGGAGCGCGGCCTTGTTCTGTGGCAGGTCGGCGTGGATGACGAGGCCGAGGTCGGGCAGGTCGAGGCCCCGGGCGGCGACATCCGTTGCGACGCAGGCGCGGGCGTGGCCGTCGCGCAGGGCCTGCAGGGCGTCGGCGCGCTCCTTCTGGCTGAGCTCGCCGGAGAGGGCGACAGTGTTGAAGCCGCGCTCGCGAAGCGCGCCGTTCAGGTGGCGCACCGCCTCGCGGGTGGCGCAGAAGATCAGCGCGCCGGGGCTTTCGAAGTAGCGCAGGACGTTGACCACCGCGTGCTCCACCTCGGTGGGGGCGACGCGCAGGACGCGGTACTCGATGTCGCCGTGCGGCTCGTCGCGACGGGTGGTGTCGATGCGCACGGCCTCGCGCTGGTAGCGGCGGGCGAGGGCGGCGATCTCCCGGGCGATGGTGGCGCTGAAGAGCAGGGTGCGGCGCTCTGGCGGAGTGGAATCGAGAATCTCCTCCAGGTCCTCGCGGAAGCCGAGGTCGAGCATCTCGTCGGCCTCGTCGAGCACCACGACCTTGAGCGCGGTCAGGTCGAGATTGCCGCGCTCGATGTGGTCGCGCAGGCGTCCGGGCGTGCCGACGACGATATGGGCGCCGGCGCTGAGCGCCCGCTGCTCGCGCCGCGCGTCCATGCCGCCGACGCAGGTGACCACCCGCGCCTCGGCCGGGGCGTAGAGCCACTCCAGCTCGCGGCTGACCTGCAGGGCGAGTTCGCGCGTTGGGGCGATGACCAGCGCCAGCGGCGCCTCGGCCCGGCCGAAGCGGGCGGCCTCGCCCAGCAGGGTGGAGGCCGCCGCCAGCCCGAAGGCCACGGTCTTGCCCGAGCCCGTCTGGGCGGAGACCAGCAGGTCCGCGCCCTCGGGCGCCTCCAGGATGGCGGCCTGCACCGGCGTCGGTTCGAGATAGCCGCGGGCGGTCAGCGCCTGGCTGAGGGTCGGGTGGGGATTGGGGAACGGCATTGCGCCGCCCCTATACGCTCAATCGCGCGGCGGCGCGCGTGCGACCAAAGCCCCTTCCCTTAAAACGCCCCGCCCTCGCGCAGGTTGATGCCGTACTCGAGGTAGCCCTTCAGGCAGGCCATCATGTGCATCCAGCCGCCGGCGTTGGAGTAGGACTGCTTCTGCCCCGCCTCGGTCTGCGGCCAGCCGCTCTCGGCGATCTGCACCATCGTCTCGCCGCCGCCCAGGGGCTTGAAGGTGATCACCACGGTGGTGAGCACATCGTCGACGTCGCTGGGCCAGCGGAAGACGATCTTCTCGTTCGGCACGACCTCGTCGACCACCACATCGAAGGCCCCGGGGGCTTCGGCGAACTCCCACTGCACGGTCTTGCCCTCGGCCAGCGGCCCCGAGGCGCTCTGCACGAAATAGCCGGAGAGCTTGGTCGGATTGACCACCGCCTCGAACACCTCCGCCGGGGATTTGCGGATCTTCAGCTGGGTCTGGAACTTGAACTCCATCGCGCACCTCCTCGGGTTGCTGGCGAGCTCTATATGTTATAGAATTATAACATGTCAAGCGCGACTCAGGACGACCTCGTCTTCAAGGCCCTGGCCGACCACCGCCGGCGCGCCATCCTGGACATGCTGAAGGACGCTCCGCGCACCACCGGGGAGCTCTGCGAGGCGTTCGCGGCCACCCTCGACCGCTGCACGGTGATGCAGCACATCGGCGTGCTGGAGAAAGCCGAGCTGATCCTGTCGCGCCGCGAGGGCCGCAAGCGCTGGAACTATCTGAACGCCGCGCCCTTCCGCGACATTTACGACCGCTGGATCTCGGGCTATGCGGAGAACGCCGTGGCGCTCTTGGCGCGGATGAAGGCGGACATGGAAGCGGTCTAGGTCCGCGCCCAATTCCGCTCGACCGCCAGCAACGAAATCAGCGCCTAAGCTGGGTGTCATCCCGGCCGCAGCGAAGCGCAGAGGCGGGATCCAGGATCAAGCGCGCTGCAGAACCTCCCGGGTCCCGGATCGTCCCTGCGGGCCGTCCGGGATGACACGGCTTTTCAGCTCGATCTATTGAGCCGAGGCCCTGGCCGCGAACTTCAGGCGACCGGCTTCGTCGCGGACGTAGGCCACGCCCGTCCGGTCGAACAGATGGGCGAGGAAGGCCGCCGGGTCGTCGACCCCGGCGTCCACGAAACGCCGCACCTCGGCGGTGAGGGCGGCGTCGCCGCTGGCCGCCTGGAAGGCGGCGAGCCAGGCGGCCTCGTCGACCACGCCGGAGGCGCGATGGGCCTCGATGAGGCCGCGCCAGAAGTCCAGCGCATCGGCCCTCGGGTCGCGCCGGCGCAGCGCCCCCTCGGCCGCCAGCAGGAGCAGGGCGCCGCAGTCGTAATGCGCCTGGTGCTCGCCCCGGCCCGAAGCGCCCGAGAGCGCCTCGCCGGGGCCGGTGAGCTTCACGCAGCCGTCGAGGCTCTTCTGCAGCCGCCCGGCGGTGTCGTCGTCCGGCCTCATGGCCTTGACGGTGCGGATGGCCAGGAGATCCGCCCCGCCCTCGGTGATCCAGGCCTCGCCCGGCTCGCCGTAGCGGACCGTCTGGCCCAGCCAGAAGTGCGCCGCCTCGTGGGCGAAGAACCAGCGCACCATCTCGCCGAACCCTGCGTGCGGCTCGGTGATGGCGTCGCCGCGCAGGGTCATCACCACCAGGCCGCTGAGCACGCCGCCGTTCATCGACCCGCCTTCGTGCGCCGCGCCCGCCCAGGCGGCGAACACCGTCGGGCGGCCGATGGCCGAGGGGCCGAGGCGCTCGGCGTAGCGGGCCAGCAGCACCGGCAGCTGGGCGTTCAGCTGTTCGGCGATCCAGGGCGGCAGGCCGGGATCGATCACCGCCGCCACGGCCGGGGTCTGCACCAGCGGGGCCGCGCCGACATAGGCGTAGGTGTCGGCGCCGGCGTCGATCTCGGCCACGCCCTCACGGACCTGGCCTTGCAGCAGGATCTTCGCCCCGGGGGTCCTGAGCGTGACGTGGGTGTCCGCGGCCGCCAGGCCCTCGGCCCAGTCGATCTCGGCGGGCAGGGCGGCGGCGGCCTCGGCGCGGGCCAGCGGGCGCAGGCCGAACTGCTTGATGTAGAGCGCCAGGCCGCCATCGGAGAAGGTCAGCGCCGGGACATAGTTGGCCACCAGCGGCGCGCCGAAGGGGGTCAGGGCCAGCCGCACCGTCCGCAGCGGGCGCTCGGCGACCAGCACGTCGTGCGGCCCGTGGCGCTCCAGCCGCACGCCCTCGGTCAGCACCTTGACGCTCTTCGGCCGCCAGGGCTGGCGGGCGAATTCGTCGATTCCCGAGCGGGTGAACACCCAGGCGCGGGCCTGGCGATGGAAGGCGTAGTCCGCCGTCCAGCGCCCGTCCGCGCCCCGCTCGACCGTCACCTCCACGTCCGCCGCGGTCGCGGCGAGGGGCAGGAGCAGGAGTGCGAGGGCGAGCAGCAGGCGAAGCATGACCGTGCGCCGCTAGCCCGCCGCCCCTTGGCGGGTCAACGGCTCAGTAGCCGGCTTCCTTGCCGTTCGGCTTGCCATCGACGATCTGGTCCAGGTACTCGGAGAGCCCGTAGCCGATCAGATCGCCGCAGCGGTACTCGGTCATCCCCTCGGTGATCCGCGTCTGCAGCTCGGTCCCGTCCGGGGTGGTGCGGCGGTTGCGCAAGGGGATCAGCGACATCACCCGGCCGGTGACCTCGTAGGCCTTGCCGCCCTTGGTCTTCACCTGCGCGCGCAGCGCCGTCTGGTAGCCGCGCTCGTCCCAGTCGCTCTCGATGCGGCATTCCTCGATCAGGTCGTACTGGCCGCCCTCGAACACCATGCCGCCCTGCCGCGCGCCGCCCTTGCCGTCGCCGATCACCGACAGCATCATTCCGAAGTCGCGGCCGAAGTTCATCGGGCACCAGCGGTACCAGTCGATCGCCTGCCAGTGGCGCGGGCCCCAGGACTTGTCGCGCAGGCCAAAGCCGTCGATCTCGAAGCGCTCGTCGCCGACGATGAACCAGCCCCTGGCCGCGCAGTGCTGCTCGTAGTGCGCCTTGGCGAAGGACTTCTCCGGGTCGATCTCGATGGGGCTGCCGTCGGCCTTCACCGTCTCGCCGCCGTACATCGGCGAGACGCCCTCGTAGTCGAGCTCGACGGTGCAGGGGACGCGCGGGTTGTCGCGGAACGCCTGCTTGGGATCGGCCATCTCGTGCGGCCGCTCGAGCAGCAGCACCTTGCCCTCGAACGTCACCCGCAGGTGCTTGAACGGCTCGACCACCTCGATCTTCAGGCCGCCGGCGTTCAGCTCCTTGTTGTCGGAGATCGCCGGCCGGCCGAACATGAAGCCGATCCGCC
>DASPLZ010000291.1:0-4333 GCA_035627295.1 Phenylobacterium sp.
TGACGCTGGTGGGCGTGGTGGACGCCGACCTCTCCCTGCGCGGCGGCGACCTGCGCGCTGGGGAGCGGACCTTCCAGCTGCTGGCCCAGGCGGCGGGGCGGGCGGGGCGGCGCGAGCGGCCGGGCAAGGCGATGCTGCAGACCTGGGCGCCGGAGCATCCGGTGCTGCAGGCCCTGGCGGCCGGCGACCGCGACGCCTTCGTCGCCGCCGAGATGGCCGAGCGGGAGATCGCCGGCCTGCCGCCGTTCGGGCGGCTGGGGGCGGTGATCCTCTCCTCGGAGAACCCCCAGGCGCTGGAGGCCTTTTCGCGCGACATGGCGGCCGCCGCGCCCAATGCCGAAGGGGTGGAAGTGTTCGGCCCGGCTGACGCGCCGCTGGCGCTGGTGCGCGGGCGGCGGAGGAAGCGCTTCCTGGTGCGCGCCGACCGGACGGTGGACCTGCAGGCGTACCTCTCCACTTGGCGCGCGCGGGTGAAGCCGCCCGGCTCGGTGCGGGTGGTGATCGACGTCGATCCGTACAGCTTTCTCTGAACGGCGCGGCCTTGCGTCCTTCGAGACGCGCTTCGCGCTCCTCAGGATGACTAGTCAGCAAAAGCGTCGTCATGGTGAGGGCGGCCCGCAGGGCCGTGTCTCGAACCACGCAGGGCCTCGCCGCTACTCCGGCTTCGGCGCCGGCTCGCCCGGCGCGGTGGGCGGCGGCCCGGTGGGGCGCTCGCGTAGCGGCGCCACCGGGATCATCAGCATCAGGAAGAAGCCGACCACCAGGACGCAGAAGCTGAAGATCAGGCCGGTGACGATGGCCGAGGAGAAGCTCTCGCGGATCATCCGGTCGGAGGCGGCGGCCTGCGGGGCGGGCGCGATGTGCTGCTTGCGGGCGAGGTCGCGCTCCAGGGCCATGCGCTGCAGGTCGCCGAGGTCGAGGTGGCCGACGGCGGCCGCCGGGTTGGCGGCCGAGCGCTGGTCGAGCTGGGCGGTGAGGTTGGCGGTCAGAAGGGCGCCGAACAGGGCCACTCCCATGGTCGAGCCGATCTGGCGGGTGAACTGGCCGGACGAGGTGGCGACCCCGATCTGGTGCGGCGGCACGGCGTTCTGCACCGCCAGGCCGAAGAGGCTCTGGCCGGGCCCCAGGCCGATGCCGATGATCAGCAGGCGCCAGGCGAGGTCCATCACCGAGGTGTCCGGGCCGATGAAGCAGGTCAGGCCGATGCCCAGCATCAGGATGAGGCCGCCACCGATCATGAAGGGCTTGTACTTGCCGGTGTGGGTGACGAGCTGGCCGTTGATGGTCGAGGAGGCGATCATGCCGCCCATCAGGGCCAGCATGGTCAGGCCGCTGGTGGTCGCGGGGATGCCCTGGCCCACCTGCATGTAAAGCGGCAGGAACGAGGTCACTCCCATGAAGGCCATGGAGTAGACGAAGCCCGCGCCGTTGGCGGTGACGAAGGTCCTGTTGCGGAAGAGCTCCAGCGGCAGGACGGGATCGCGCACCGCCCGCTCGACGAAGACGAAGGCGACCAGCGAGACGGCGGCCAGGGCGAAGCAGCCGATCACCTCCGCCGAGGCCCAGGGGAAGGTGTGGCCGCCCCAGGTGATGGCCAAGAGGAGCGGCACGAAGGCTGAGATGATCAGAGCCGCGCCCAGGTAGTCGATCCGCCCGCCGCCCCGCCGGGGCAGGGTCGGCATCTTCCAGAGGATGGTCAGCACCGCCAGGGCGGCGAAGGGGACGTTGAAGTAGAAGACCCAGCGCCAGCCCTCGATCACATGGCCGGCGAAGCTCACCGTGCCGTGGTCGGTCAGGAAGCCTCCGACGATCGGGCCGAACACCGAGGAGACGCCGAACACCGAGCCGAAGAGGCCGGAGAACTTGGCCCGTTCGCGCGGCGCGTAGAGGTCGGCGATGATCGCGAAGGCGGTGGTGAAGAGGGCGCCGCCGCCGATCCCCTGGATCGAGCGGAAGATGATCAGCTGGGTCATGCCCCCGCCGAGCAGCGGCAGATCGCCGAACTCGCCGGCCACGCCGCAGAGCCAGGAGCCGGCCAGGAAGATGGCGATGCCGCTGAGCAGTATGGGCTTGCGCCCGAAGAGGTCGCCGAGCTTGCCCCAGATCGGCACCATCACCGTCGAGGCCAGCAGATAGGCCGTGGTCGCCCAGGCGTAGAGGTGCAGGCCCTTCAGCTCGCCCACGATGCGCGGCATGGCGGTGGCGACCACCGTCTGGCTCATGGCGCTGAGCAGGAAGACGATCATCACCGAGATGAGCGTCAGGCGTCGCTGGTCGTCCGAATAGACGTGCGGTTCGTGGTCCAAAGCGTTTCCGTTGGACCGCAAAATGACGGCCCGCCCTAAGACTTATCCTTGAAGACGGGCGCGCCCCTGAGGGAGCGCGCCCGCGCAATGGTCCTATTCAGGCGGGGTTGGGGGCGCCTGTCCAGCCTTGCGTTTCTGCGCCGCGCGGCTGGCCATGTTCAGCGCCTCGACCAGGGCCGAGAAGGCCATGGCCGCGTAGATGTAGCCCTTGGGCACGTGCACGCCGAAGCCGTCGGCGATCAGCACCGCGCCGATCATCAGGAGGAACCCCAGGGCCAGCATGACCACGGTGGGATTCTTGTTGATGAAATTGGCCAAGGGGTCGGCGGCCAGCAGCATCACCAGCACCGCGGTGATCACCGCGATCACCATGATCGGCAGGTGCTCGGTCATGCCGACGGCGGTGAGGATGGAGTCGATCGAGAACACCAGGTCGAGCAGCAGGATCTGGAAGATCGCCGCGCCGAAGTTCATCGCCACGGCCTGCTTCTTGTCCAGGAGGTCGTGGGACGGCGTCGGATCCATGGCGTGGTGGATTTCCTTGGTCGCCTTCCAGACCAGGAACAGGCCCCCGGCGATCAGGATCAGGTCGCGCCAGGAGAACTGGGTCTCGAAGGCCGCGTGGCCGTCGGCGTTCAAGGGACCGGTGAGGCCAAGGTCGAACACCGGCGCGGTCAGGCCGACGATCCAGGCGATGGTGGAGAGGAGCGCCAGGCGCATGATCAGCGCCAGGCCGATGCCGACGCGGCGGGCCTTCTGGCGCTGGTGCTCGGGCAGCTTGTTGGAGAGGATCGAGATGAAGATCAGGTTGTCGATCCCCAGCACCACCTCCATCACCACCAGGGTGACCAGGGCCGCCCAGGCGGCGGGATCGGCGAATACGGCGGTAAGGCTGTCCATCAGGGCCCTCTGTGGTGGAACGGCTAAGCCTATGTAACGTGACGGACGGCTGCGCCTAGGCTGGCGCTGCGGAAAAATGGACGCCCACAATGAAATTCGTCGATCGCTATCCGATTATCGTCACGCCCAGGCTGTTCGAGTGCCGCGATTTCTGGACGGCGCGGCTGGGCTTCGAGGTGGTGTTCCAGGCCGACTGGTTCGTGCTGCTGCAGGCGGACGAGGGCTCGGCGAGCCTGGCCTTCATGCACCCGGACCATCCCTCCGCCCCGCCGGGGCCGGAGACCTTCAGCGGCAAGGGCATGTGCTTCGAGCTGCAGGTGGAGGACGCGGCCCTCGCCTACCAGGCCTTCATCGCGGGCGGCGCGGCCGACTACGCCCTGGCGCAGGAGCCGTTCGGGCAGCTCCGGTTCGGCTTCTTCGACCCCTCGGGCCTTTGGGTCGACATCGTCGAGCAGACGGAGTCGGAGGCGGGGTACTGGGAGCGGTACATGGCGAAGGTCGGGTGATCCGAACGCCGAGCAGGTCCCGCTGAGGCGCCTTGCGTGGTTCGAGACGCGGCTTCGCCGCTCCTCACCATGACCAGGATGGTTGCGCTCCTGATGGGTTCGTCATCCTGAGGAGCGGCGAAAGCCGCGTCTCGAAGGACGCACGGCCGATCCGCGCCGCTCGCCCCGCTGTCCCAACCTGGCCAGTTCCCCTGGCGCGCGAGTTGCAGTCGCTCCCCTGGGGCGCTCGGAAAGGCGCCGAATCGGGACGAACGCCATGACCGACGCCGCGCACATCCGCCCGCTGACCTCGCTCCGCTTCCTGGCGGCGCTGTGGGTGGTGCTGTTCCACTACTGGCCCAAGCTGGATGTCGGCTTCACGCCGATGTTCGTGCAGAAGGGCTATCTCGGCGTCGAGCTGTTCTTCGTGCTCTCCGGCTTCATCCTGTGCCACGTCTACCGCACGCAGGTTGAGGACGGCTCGTTCCGCTACGGCTCGTTCCTCTGGGCGCGGCTGGCGCGCATCTATCCGCTGCACCTGGCGACCCTCTTCGGCCTGGGCGCCGTGGCCCTGGCGGCCGGGACCGCCGGCTTCGAGGTCGACAAGAACATCCTCTCCTGGGAGAGCCTGCCGGCGAACCT
>DASPLZ010000292.1:0-2843 GCA_035627295.1 Phenylobacterium sp.
GGCCAGGATCTCCACCGCCGCCGGCTGGGCGCAGGCGGTCAGGCTCCACGGCCCGGCGGCGGGCGCCTCGGCGTCGGCGATCACCTGCAGCCGGCGGCTCTCCAGCCGCTCGAAGCCGCCGCGCCGGGCGGCCGAGGTCTCGGCGGGGTGGGCATGGGCGAGCGCGGCGGCCGCCCGCTCGGGCGTGGAGTCGCCGCCCCCCTGGAGCGCCGGCAGCCGGCCGTCGGCCAGCACGAAGAAGCGCACCGCGCCGGTCAGCCGGTCGATGGCGTTCAGCAGCGCCTGCGGGGCCGGCCAGCCGCGCGAGGCCAGGGTCTCGTCGAGCGCGCGCAGGTCGAGGAGCAGCTCCATCGCCGCCTCGGGCGAGCGGTTGGCGTGGCCGCCGTCCGCCGCCACGGTCACGGCGAGGGCGGCCGCGAGCCGGTCCAGCGTCGGCTGCAGCCTGAGTTCGGCCGGCTGGCCCGCCAGGGCGGCGTAGACCAGGGCGCAGGCGGCGAGCCGTTCGGCGTCCCGCCAGACCTCGCCCTGCGCGGCGAGGGCCTGGGCCTGGCGAGCGAGATCGCCGCGCAGCCGCTCGGCCTCCTCCGACCCGGCGGCGCGCGAGAGGTCGCCGATGGCGCAGGCGAGATTGAAGAGCCGCCGCTCCAGCACTTCGGCGTCCCAGGAAAAGTCGTTCCACTTGCCGAAGAGGCGCCGCCATTCGAGCACCAGCCGCAGGGCCTCGGCCGCGCCGGCCTGGCCCTGGGCCAGGAGGTGCGGCAGCCACTCGAACCTATGCAGGGCGACGGCGAACCGGCGGTTGGGGCTGGCCTGGTCCCAGGGATGCCCGCCCTTGCCGAGGCTCAGGGTCTGGCCGGCGTAGGTGAAATCGCCCGCCAGCACGGCCGCGCCGACCTCGGGGTCGGCGGGGCGCAGGTCGCGCGGCTCCGCGGCGAGGCCGTGGGAAGGGACGCCCTTCAGGGTCATCCGGTGCGGCGGGGAGCCCAACCACTCGCGGCGGGCCTGGCGGGCGAGGGCCGCGCCGGCGGCGGCGAACATCAGGCCGGGAGGGGTTCCCGCCACGCCCCTAGCCGGCGCGCAGCGCGCGGATGTTGGCCTCGTAGGCCGCCGGGCCGCCCTTGAAGACGGCGGTGCCGGCCACCAGGGCGTCGGCGCCGGCGGCCAGGCACCTCGGCCCCGTCTCCGGCGTCACCCCGCCGTCGACCTCGACGAAGATGTCGTAGCCGCCGGCGTCGATCATCTGGCGAAGGCGCTCGATCTTCTTCAGCTGGCTGTCCATGAAGCTCTGGCCGCCGAAGCCGGGATTGATCGACATCACCAGCACCAGGTCGATCTCGTCCAGCATCCACTCAATCGCCTCCGGCGGCGTCGAGGGGTTGAAGGCGACGCCCGCCTTGGCGCCCAGCTCGCGGATGCGCTTGAGGCTGCGGTTCAGGTGCGGGCCGGCTTCCGGGTGGATGGTGATGATGTCGGCGCCCGCCTCGCGGAAGGCCTCCAGGTAGGGATCCACCGGCGCGATCATCAGGTGGACGTCGAAGGGGATCGTGGCGTGCGGGCGCAGCGCCTTCACCACGTTCGGTCCGATGGTCAGGTTGGGCACGAAGTGGCCGTCCATCACGTCCACGTGCAGCCAGTCGGCCCCGGCGGCCTCGATGGCGCGGGCCTCCTCGCCCAGGCGGGCGAAGTCGGCCGAGAGCATGGAGGGCGAGATGATCGGCGGGCGGCGCATGCCTAGGGCTTAACGGCAGCCGCCGGGAGGGACAAGGCGATCAGCCGTCGCGGGCGAACCGGGCGGCGAAGAAGCCGTCCTGGCCGCCGGGCCGGTGGTGGGGCAGGAGGCGAAGCCAGCCCTCGGGCGTCAGGCTCTCGGCCGGCGCGCCGCCCTCGCCGGCCGCGGCCGGAACGGTGCGGAAGTCCGGGTGGCGGGCGAGGAAGGCCTCGGCCTGACGCTCGCCCTCCTCCGGCTCCAGCGAACAGACGCAGTAGACCAGGCGGCCGCCTCTCCTCACGCGGCCCGCGGCGCTGTCCAGCAGCCGGCCCTGCACTTTGGCCAGCTTGGCGATGTCGCCGGGCCGCGCGACCCACAGCACGTCCGGATGGCGGCGGAAGGTGCCGGTGGCGCTGCAGGGCGCATCGAGCAGCACGGCGTCGAAGGCCCGCCCGTCGTCCCAGGCGGCCGCGTCGGCGGCGATCGTCTCGGCGGAAAGGCCGGTGCGGGCCAGGTTCTCGGTCACGCGGCGCAGGCGGGCGGCGGAACGATCCACGGCGACCACCTGCGCCCCGGCGGCGGCCAACTGCAGGGTCTTGCCGCCAGGGGCCGCGCAGAGGTCGAGCGCGGTCTCGCCCGGCTGGACCGCCAGCAGGCGCGCGGGAACCGCGGCGGCGGCGTCCTGCACCCACCAGCGGCCTTCGGCGAAGCCCGGCCAGGCGGTCAGCTCGCCCCGCCGTTCGGCGCGCAGCGAGCCGCCGGCCAGCACCTCCGCCGGCAGGGCTTCGGCCAGGGCCGCAGCGTCGGCCGCATCGCGCAGGGAAAGGTCGGTGGCGGGCTCGCCGGCGATCAGGCCGGCGATCGCCTCGGCCGCCTCGGCTCCGAAAGCGGCGCGCCAGCGAGCGAAGAGCCAGTCGGGCGCGTGGGCCTCGGCGTCCGCCGCCGGCGGCTCGCGCAGGAGGCCGCGCAGCACGGCGTTGACCAGGCCCTTGAACGGCCGCGTCGCCTTGTCGGCGGCGGCCAGGGCGACGCTGGAGTCCACCGCGGCGAAGGCTGGCGTCTCCAGGAACAGCGCCTGGGCGGCGCCGAGGCGCAGGATGTCACGCACCTTCTCCGGCGGGGGCTTGGCCAGGCG
>DASPLZ010000293.1:0-3075 GCA_035627295.1 Phenylobacterium sp.
GCGGTCACCTTCGCCAGTGCGACCCCTTCGCTCACCTGGTCGCCGGCGGCCACCGAGAGCTCGACCACCTTGCCGTCGAAGGGCGCGGCCAGGGCGTGCTCCATCTTCATAGCTTCCAGCACCATGAGCGTCTGGCCCTTGGCGACCTTGTCGCCGGCCCTTACGGCCACGGAGGAGACCTTGCCGGGCATCGGCGAGCGGACCGTTCCGTCTCCCGCGACTCCGGCGCCGCCCGCGGTCAGCGGCGGACTGAGCGTGAAGGCGAAGGCCTCGCCGGCGTCGAAGACGACGATCTCGTCGTCCTCGCTCAGCACTTCGCAGACCGGATCGCCGGCAGTGTCGCCTTCCACCTCGACGCCGCCGAGATGGAGCCGGACACGGCTGCGGGGAGCGGTGTTGAGCCGGAACCCCGTGGCGCCGCCGAAGGCCGACCAGGGGCTCTCGACCGCGAACGGATCGTCGTCGAGCGCGGCGACGGCGGCGCTGGTCAGCACCCTCGCCGACGGCTCCGGCGTCGCGGCCAGCGCCTCGAGCCGCTGCTCGATGAAGCCGGTGTGCACCTCGCCCGCCCGGAAGCCGGCGTCGGCGAGGGTGCGGGCCAGGAAGCCGGCGTTGGTCTTCACTGGCCAGACCTCCACGCCGCCGCACGCTTCGGCCAGTTCGGCGGCGGCCGAGGACCGGTCGGGGCCGTGGGCGATCAGCTTGGCGATCATAGGATCGTAGTGGGGGCTGACCTCTCCACCCTCCTCCACGGCGCTGTCCACCCGCACGCCATCCGGCATCTCGAAGTGCGTCAGCGGCCCGATCGATGGCAGGAAACCGGTCGCCGGGTTCTCCGCATAGAGCCGCGCCTCCATGGCGTGGCCCTTCATGACGATCTGGTCCTGGGCCAGGGGCAGAGGTTCGCCGGAAGCGACGCGCAGCTGCCACTCCACCAGGTCGAGGCCGGTGATGGCCTCGGTGACCGGGTGCTCCACCTGCAGGCGGGTGTTCATCTCCATGAACCAGATGCGATCGGCCGAAAGGCCCGCCGAGGCGTCGGCAATGAACTCGATGGTGCCGGCGCCGACGTAGTCCACCGCCTTGGCGGCGTCGACGGCGGCCTGGCAGATGGCGGCGCGGGTGGCCTTGTCCATCCCCGGGGCGGGCGCCTCCTCGATCACCTTCTGGTGGCGGCGCTGCAGGGAGCAGTCGCGCTCGAAGAGGTGGACGACGTTCCCGTGGGTGTCGCCGAACACCTGCACCTCGATGTGGCGCGGGCGGGTGACATATTTCTCCAGCAGCACCCGGTCGTCGCCGAAGCTGGCGGCCGCCTCGCGCTGGCAGGAGGCGAGCGCAGCCAGGAAGTCGCCAGCCGCCTCGACCTTGCGCATGCCCTTGCCGCCGCCGCCGGCCACCGCCTTGATGAGCACCGGGTAGCCGATGGCGTCGGCCTCCCGCTGCAAGCGCTCGGGCGACTGGTCCTCGCCGAGGTAGCCGGGGGTCACCGGCACGCCGGCCTGGCTCATCAGCGTCTTGGCCGCGTCCTTCAGGCCCATGGCGCGGATCGAATGCGGCGGCGCGCCGACCCAGACCAGGCCGGCGGCGGCCGCTGCCTCGGCGAACTCGGCGTTCTCCGAGAGGAAGCCGTAGCCAGGGTGGATCGCCTCGGCGCCGGTCTCGCGGGCGGCGGCCAGGATCTTCTCCTGCACCAGGTAGCTCTCGCGCGCCGGCGGCGGGCCGATCAGAACGGCCGCATCGGCTTCCCGCACGTGCGGCGCGCCGGCGTCGGCTTCGGAGTAGACGGCCACCGTACGCACGCCCAGCCGGCGGGCGGTGCGGATCACCCGGCGGGCGATCTCGCCGCGGTTGGCGATGAGGACGGACTTCAGCATCTTCAGGAACCTCCGCCCGGCATGGCCGAGACGCCGAGGCCCACCGCCAACAGAAGCAGAACCACGAAACCGGCGAAGGTGCCGACGCCCAGCGCCACCATGCGCACCAGGGTTCCGATCACACCGGAACCGTAGACCCCCCGCATGTGCAGGAAGAGGTGCACGGGCGCGGCGACCAACAGCAGCAGGTTGAGCAAGCCCAGCACCGGGACCAGGGAGAACAGCGTCATCAAGCTGGCGACCAGTCCCATGAACGACAGCGAGTGCATGGTGAAGATCAGATGGTCGAACAGGAAGAACCGCCGGCTGAAGGCATAGAGCAACCCCAGGATCATCGCGCCGATCGGCATCAGCAGGATGGCGATGCGGTGCGGCCACTCCTTGAGTTCGGCCGTGAACTCCTCGGGGTGCTGGGCGGCGTAGGTCAGGCGCGGGCCGAGCCAGCCTCCGAACGGGACTCCTTCGTCGCGCAGCATTTTTCCAAGATCGACCTCGGTTCGGGTGACGTTGGCCTCAGGCGGCGGCTGTCCTCCCACGATGAAGTTGGTCTCGCCGCCGCCCAGGCCGCCGACGACGAAGAAGATCAGCACCACGACCAGGAACATGCGCAGCGGCGGCACCTGCCGGGCGCGCTTGCCGGCGAGGTAGTCGTTGGTCAGCTGCGCCGGGTTGAGGAAGAGGCGCGGCAGCGTGCGCATCAGCTTGGAGTCGAGGTTGGTCCAGCTCGACAGCGCCTCCTTGCCGAGCTCCCAGATCGAGCGGTGGTAGTCGTCGGCCACCTGGCCGCACTTGTGGCAGTAGGGGCCTTGCAGCGGCGTGGCGCAGTTGGCGCAGGCCGCGCCCTCCGGCGGCGCCTCTTCCTCGCCCTTCAGCCAGTCGCCGAGGGCGGCGAGGCCGACGATCTCTATCTCCTTCTCCGCCATGCCCCCTGCCCTCGCCCCGTCAGCCGGCCCAGTCGGGCTTCTTGCGGTCTAGGAAGGCGCGCACGCCGGCCTGGCCCTCCTCGCCGACGCGGGCGCGGGCGATGCGACGGGCGGTCTCCTCCATCAGGCCGTGGTCGATCTCCTCGCCGGCCACGTCCTCGACCAGGCGCTTGGATTCGGCGACCGCGCCGGGGGCGCAGGCCATGATCTCGGCGGCCAGCCGCTGGCGCGCTGCCTCCAGGCCGGCCGCATCGGCGACCACCTCGCTGACCAGGCCG
>DASPLZ010000294.1:0-8723 GCA_035627295.1 Phenylobacterium sp.
TGGTCGGTGACCACCGAGGCCTTGCCCGACTTGATGGCGTGGAAGAGGTCGCCGTTCGGGATGAAGGCCAGCCGCTGGCGCCACACCGGATAGGAGGGCGTGAAGTGCTTGGCGACGGTCTCCTCGTCGAGAATCTGGCGCACCAGGCCGAGGATTTCCTCCTTCACCGCATCAGGCCGGCCGGCGTTGCGCTTGCGCATCTCCGCGCCGGTCTTGAGGATCTGCTTGCGCACGATGTGGTGCGTCCACTCCTCGGGGATCTCCAGCTCGCGCAGGGTCTCGGCCAGGTCGTTGCGGTTGCGACCGTAGGCGAGATAGGTCGGCGAGCGCTGCAGCATCACCACGTGGGCGGCGTCCTCCGCCAGCGCAGGGATCAGGGTCGCGGCGGTCGCGCCCGAGCCGATGACCACCACCCGCTTGCCCTTGTAGTCGAGGTCCTGCGGCCAGTGCTGCGGATGCACCACCGGCCCCTTGAAGTCGGCCAGCCCCGGCCAGTCCGGCATGTGGCCCTTCTCATGGCCGTAGTAGCCCTGGCACATCCACAGGAACCCGGTGGTCACCCCGTAGGTCTCGCCGGTCTCGAGGTTCTCCACCTCCAGCGTCCAGAGCCCCTCCGCCGAGCTCCAGCTCGCCGACTTCACCGTGGTGCGGTAGCGGATATGGCGGGCGATATCGTTCTCGGCGATCACCTCGCCCATGTAGTCGAGGATCGCCGGCCCACTGGCGATTGGCGCCCCGCGCCAGGGCTTGAACTCGTAGCCGAAGGTGTGCAGGTCGCTGTCCGAGCGCACGCCGGGATAGCGGTGCGTGTCCCAGGTCCCGCCGAAGGTCGCCTTGGTCTCGAAGAGCACGAAGCTGCGCCCCGGCGCCCGCGTCTGCATGTGATAGGCCGAGCCCACCCCGGCGATCCCGGCCCCGACGATGACCACGTCGAAGTGCTCCAGCCCGGCCTTGGCGTCCGGTTTGGGATAAGTCTTCTGATCCATCTACGCGCCCTGAAATGTCCCGATGAGGCCGCGAGCCGGCCCGGAAAAGTCTCAAAATGTCATGGGACGGCCAGGCTCAAGCGACGCCGGCAATGCGCGCCGTTGTTCGGCGCCTGTCCTCCCTGATCAGCGATCATAAACGCTCACCCCGCCGTATCGGAAGCCCACTTGACTGCCCTGCCGTCAGGGCGCTGCTGTTCCGCACGCAAGCGGGACGGAGGAAACCCCATGTCGGCCTACAAGATGCTCATCGGCGGCCAGCTCGTGGAGGGCGATGCTGCGATGGAGGTGCTCAACCCCGCCACCGAGGAGCCGGTCGGCGCCGCGCCCCGCGCCTCCAAGGCCCAGCTCGACCAAGCCGTCGCCGCCGCCAAGGCCGCCTTCCCCGCCTGGAGCGCCCGGCCGATCGACGAGCGCCGCGCGGTGCTGGTCGCCATGGCCGACGCCATCCAGGCCAACATCGCCGACCTCGCGCGCCTCCTCACCCAGGAGCAGGGCAAGCCCCTGCAGGACGCCATGGGCGAGGTGTTCGGCGCCTCGGCCTTCTTCCGCTACTTCGCCAGCCTCGACCTGCCGGCCAAGGTGGTCACCGACACCGCCGAGGCCCGTCAGGAGATCCGCAGGAAGCCGCTCGGCGTCGTCGGCGCCATCGTGCCCTGGAACTTCCCGATCATCCTGATGGCCTTCAAGGTCCCGGCCGCGCTGCTCGCCGGCAACACCGTGGTGCTGAAGCCCGCCGGCACTACGCCGCTGACCACCCTGAAGATCGCCGAGCTGGTGAAGGACATCGTCCCGCCCGGCGTGCTGAACGTGATCGCCGACGCCAACGACCTGGGCGGCGCCATGACCGCCCACCCCGACATCCGCAAGATCAGCTTCACCGGCTCCACCGAGACCGGCAAGAAGGTGATGGCCGGCGCGGCCGACGCCCTCAAGCGCGTCTCGCTGGAGCTCGGCGGCAACGACGCCCTGATCGTGCTGGACGACGTCGATCCCAAGGAGACCGCGCCCAAGGTGTTCGGCGCGGCCATGCAGAACGCCGGCCAGGTGTGCATCGCCGCCAAGCGCATCTACGTCCACGAGAGCATCTACGATGCGATGTGCGACGAGTTCGCGAGGCTCGCCTCCGAGATGGTCGTCGGCGACGGCCTGCAGCAAGGCACCCAGATGGGCCCGCTGCAGAACAAGCAGCAGTTCGAGAAGGTGCTGAGCTTCATCGAGGACGCCAAGAAGACCGGCAAGGTGATCGCCGGCGGCGCGCGCCTGGGCGACAAGGGCTACTTCATCCAGCCCACCGTGGTGCGCGACATCGCCGAGGGAACCCGGCTCGTCGATGAGGAGCAGTTCGGTCCGGTGATGCCGGTGATCAAATACTCCGACCCGCACGATGCGGTGGCCAGGGCCAACGCCTCGATCTACGGTCTCGGCGGCTCGATCTGGGCCAAGGACCCGGAAAAGGCCTGGGCGCTGGCCGAAAACATGGAGTCCGGCTCGGTCTGGGTGAACAAGCACGCCGACATCCAGCCCCACCTGCCGTTCGGCGGCGCCAAGTTCTCCGGCGTCGGCTCCGAGCTCGGCGAGGAGGGGCTGAAGGAATTCACCCAGGTGCAGGTGCTGAACATGGCGCGCTGAGGGCGCTCTCGGGCCGGCCCTGCGTCCTTCGAGACGCCCGCTTCGCGGGCTCCTCAGGATGACTAACCCTGTAAAAGCGCAACAAGCCCAGTCATGGTGAGGAGCGCGAAGCGCGTCTCGAACCACGCACGACCCGTCCGCAGCGACGGCGCGCCCCGCCCATCGTCGTTCGCCATGCTTGCCGCCCCCCGCCCATTCGCGCCATGCTCTCGGCGAATGAGGGAGCAGACGCCATGTGCGACGACGACATCCACCAGGGCCTGATCGAGGACCCCAGCGTTTCGCGCCGGACCTTCGGCCTGATGAGCATCGCCGCGGCGGGCGTGGCCAGCGCCGGCGGCGCCGCAGCGGCCGTCCCGGTGGTGGAGAAGGACGTCGAGATCAAGACGCCGGACGGCATGGCCGACGCGGCGCTCTACTACCCTGAGGGCCAGAGCAAGTGGCCGGCGGTGGTGGTGTGGCCGGACGTGGTGAGCCTGCGCCCTGTGTTCCGCGAGATGGGCAAGCGGCTGGCCGGCGAAGGCTATGTCGTGCTGGTCCCCAACCTCTATTACCGGGTCAGAAAGGCGCCGGTGATCGACGGGAGCTTCAACTTCGCCAACCCGGAGGACCGCGCCAAGCTCGGCCCGCTACGGGCCAGCGTGACCCCCGAGGGCACGGACAAGGACGCGGCGGCCTACATCGCCTTCCTCGACGCCCAGCCGCAGACGGACACCAAGAAGAAGGTCGGGACCCAGGGCTACTGCATGGGCGGCCCGCTGGCCTTCCGCACCGCCGGCGCGGTTCCGGCCCGCGTCGGCGCGGTGGCGAGCTTCCACGGCGGCGGCCTCTTCACCGACGCTGCGACCAGCCCGCACCTGACGCTGACCAAGACCAGCGCCGAATACCTCGTCCTCGTGGCCGACAACGACGACAAGCAGGACCCGACGGCCAAGGAAAAGCTGCAGGCCGCCCTCGAAGCCGCCGGCCGCAAGAGCAAGGTCGAGGTCTATGAGGGCGCCAACCACGGTTGGACGGTCAAGGGCAGCCAAGTCTACAACGAGCCCGCCGCCGAGAAGGCCTGGGCCGAACTCCTCGCGCTCTACAAGCGGGCGCTGGTCTAATCCCATTCCGCTCATCTCACGAAAGCGGGAACGAGCGGATTGATCTAGCTGACCAGCTTCCACGCAAAGGCGAGGTCTTCCACGAACGCCTCATACGCCTTCGCCTTGGCGTCCGCGTCCGGCACGCGCAGGAGGTAGGACGGGTGGTAGGTCACCACCCCCTGCGCTTGGTCCTCCAGCTGGAACGCCTGCTGGCGCGACTTGCCGATCGGCATCCCCTTGCCGAAAACGCCCAGCGCCGCGGTCGATCCCAGCGCCACGATCACCCGCGGCCGCACGATCCGGCGCTCGGCGTCCAGCCACCAGCGGCAGGCCTCCACGTGCCCGGCCCCCGGCGTCTTGTGCAGCCGCCGCTTGCCGCGCACCTCGTGGCGGAAGTGCTTCACGGCGTTGGTGACGAAGGTCTCGCGCCGCGGCACGCCGGCTTCTTCCAGCGCCTTGTCGAGCATCCGCCCGGCGGGCCCCACGAAGGGCTTGCCGGCGAGGTCTTCCTGGTCGCCCGGCTGCTCGCCGACGAACATCAGCCTGGCGTGACCGGCGCCTTCGCCCGGCACGCCCTGGGTCGCGTTCCTGTAGAGCTCGCAGCGGCGGCAGACGTCGACGCCCCCCGCGATCTCCTCCAGCGTCGCGGGCGGGACATCGGTCGCCACCTCGCGCGCCCGCGGCGCGGCGCGGGCGATGCGGCGGTTCGGGGTTGTCGGCTCTGCGGCGACCATTTGGGCGGTGCGGGCCTCGGCGCTGGCGATCAGCTCAGGAATGAGCGCCGCCTCCGGAAGGTTGCGCCAGTAGCGCTTGGGCATCTCCTTGCGCATCGTCTTCACCTTCAGCCGCGCGGGGTTGAAGATCGAGGCGTAGTAGGTGCGCCAGAACTCCTCGAGCGCATCCTCGCGCGGCGCATCGGCCGGGTCCGCGCCCGGGGTGAGCGACAGCCGCTCGCCGTCCCAGTGGGCGCAGGCGTCCGGCGTCAGGATCGCAAAGCGCATGCCGGCGAACCGCCGCACGAAGAACGGCGCGGTCAGCTCCGTCACCCGGTGCGCCGGCTCGAACCAGGCGACGTGCGTCTGCGGCTCCCCCGGCGCCTCGACCAGCCGGAAGCGCACGAAGGCCTTCATCTTGTGCGAAGCGCGGCTCACCGCCTTGGCGAAGTCGCGCGCCTTGGCCATGTCCGGGTCGGAGGTGATGTGCATCAACTCCGGCTCGCGCCCCAAACGCCAGAGGAGGCGGTAGAGGAGGTCGAACCGCTCGGCCGAACGGTGCAGCACCGCCAGGCCCGCCAGCTCCACGAACTCGCGCGGGACGCAAAATCCTCCTTCCCCCGTTGCACGGGGGAGGATTTGGGCATCCTCGTCGAACAGGGAGCGCTCCACCGTCCACAGCACCTCGCCCGGCGCGACGCCCGCTTCGCGCAGCCCCCGAGCCGCCGTGCGCCAGCCCTCGAAGTCGATCTCGGACGCCAGCCGAACCGTGCGCATCAGAAGAGCGCCAGCTGCCGCGGCTCGGGCGTCAGCCGCGCCCGCAGGTCGGCCCGGTCGGTCAGCCCGCCCGGCGACCAGTCTGCGGTGACGATGAAGGGCTTCAGCTTGCCGATGGTGCGCGCCAGCCGCCGCACGTCCTCCAGGGTCAGCCGCTTGAACCGCCGCACATCGAGCAGGCGATCGACGCTCTTCACCCCCAGCCCCGGCACGCGCAGCAGCCGCTCGCGGTCGGCGCGGTTCACATCGACCGGGAAGTCCTCGCGATGCGCCAGCGCCCAGGCCAGCTTCGGGTCGATGGCGAGGTCGAGATTGTCGTCGTCGCCGACGATCTCCTGCCGCTCGAAGCCGTAGAACCGCATCAGCCAGTCGGCCTGGTAGAGGCGGTGCTCGCGCATCAGGGGCGGCGGCGCCGGCGGCAGGTTGGCCGCCGCGTCCGGGATCGGGCTGAACGCCGAATAGTAGACGCGCCGCAGCCCATAGGCGCCGTAGAGCCCGGCGCTGCGCCCCAATATCTCGCCGTCGCTGGCCGCGTCCGCCCCGACGATCAGCTGGGTCGACTGACCGGCCGGCGCGAACTTCCGCGGCCTGGCCCTGCGCCCCTTCTCCTGGCGGCTCTCGATCTGAAGCCGCGTGGCGCCCATCGCCTTCTTGATGACGCGGGCCTCCTTCTCCGGCGCGAGCCTCGCCAGGCTCTCGTCGCGCGGCAGCTCGATGTTGATGGAGACCCGATCCGCATAGAGCCCCGCCTGGGCCACCAGCGCCGGCGAGGCCTCCGGGATCAGCTTCAGATGGATGTAGCCGCGGAAATCGTGGACCTCGCGCAGGCTGCGGGCCACGCGCACCATCTCCTCCATGGTGTAGTCGGCGCTGCGGATGATGCCCGACGAGAGGAACAGCCCCTCGATATAGTTGCGCTTGTAGAAGCCGAGGGTCAGGTCGACGACCTCCTCCACCGAGAACCGCGCCCGCGGCGTGTTCGAGCTCACCCGGTTGATGCAGTAGGCGCAGTCGTAGACGCAGAAGTTGGTCAGCAGGATCTTCAGGAGGCTGATGCAGCGCCCGTCCGGCGCATAGGCGTGGCAGATGCCCATGCCCTCGGTGGAGCCGACGCCCTTGCCGCCCAGGGAGTCGCGCTTGGACGACCCCGAGGAGGCGCAGGAAGCATCGTACTTGGCGGCGTCGGAGAGGATTTCGAGCTTGCGCTTCAGCGTCAGGGCGACCATGGCCCGAGCATAGTGTTCTCTATATGTTCCGTCCAGCGCCGCTATTTCAAATCTGCCGGAACCTATTGAGGTTAAAGCGGTTCTCCGAACAGTCATGACCCGCCTGCTGATCCGTCACGAGACGCGCTACAGCTATGAGCGGCCGGTGTCCTTCGGCGCGCACCGGCTGCTGGTGCGCCCGCGCGACAGCCATGCCGTGCGCGTGCTCGACGCCTCGCTGTCGTTCGACCCGAACGGGACCACGCGCTGGATGTACGACGCGCTCGGCAACTCGGTCTGCTGGCTGCAGCCGCAGGGCGAGGCGCAGAGCCTCTCCATCGTCAGCCGGCTGACCATCGAGCGGTTCCCCACCCCGATCACCGAGGCGCAGGTCGAGGATCCGCATACCGCCACCCCGATCGTCTATGACCTCGGCGACCGCGCGGTGCTGTCGCCCTTCATCGAGCCGTTCACGGTCGACTATTCCGGCGCGCTGATGACCTGGCTGCGCGAGCACCTGTCGCGCGCCGACGAGCCGGCCCTGGCGCTCCTAATGCGGCTGAACCGGGCCGTGCACGACGAGTTCGAGTACAACGGCCGCTTCGAGGAAGGCACCCAGGCCCCCTGCCTCACGGCCGAAAGCCGGTCCGGCACCTGTCGCGACTTCGCCTGGATGCTGGTCGAGGTCGCGCGCCGACTGGGGTTCGCGGCGCGGTTCGTCACCGGCTACCTGCATTCCCCCGACGAGGCCATGCGCGGCGCGGGCGCGACCCACGCCTGGTGCGAGGTGTTCCTGCCGGGCTTCGGCTGGACCGAGTTCGACCCCACCAACGGCCTGGTGGAATCCCCGGACCTGATCCCGGTGGCGGTCAGCCGCACGCCGGACGAGGCCGCGCCGATCCACGGGGCGATCTTCGGCGATCCGGGCTGGTCCGACCTGCAGGTGCATGTCGACGTGCGCCTCGCCGGCGACAGCAACGACAACAAGGCGGCCGCGTGATGGCCGCCAAGGGCAAGGAGGGCGACGCCATGACCAAGGGGTTCCAGCAGCAGGACACCACAGCCAACTTCATCATCCCGAAGTCGGCGGCCCGGCCGCAGCACGGCCAGGCCCCGGAGAAGAAGGACGCCGAGGTGCGCGAGCACCGCTCCTTCAAGCCCCGCCCGGGCCACTGACGGCTCAGGCGGCCTTGGGGTCGTTCTGCATCATGCCGAAGATGTTGCCTTCGGTATCCTTGACGTAGACCAGCCAGCCCACGCCGGGGATCGCCATCTTCGGCAGGGCCTCGCCGCCGCCCAGGGACAACGCCTTGGCGTGATAGGCGTCCACATCGCCCACATCGATGGTGCACATGTGGCTGATCACCGGATTGGGCGCGGCGTGGTCGACCCCGCCCATGCGCCGCAGCATCCCGCCGTTGATGCCCGGCTGGCTGTCCGGCCCGGTGGTGACCAGCCGGTACGAGCCATCGCCGAAGGTCTGGAAGGTCCAGCCGAACAGCTGCTCGTAGAACGTCTGGCCCCGGTCCAGGTCGTCCGCGTGGATTTCGAAATGCACTGGCCGCGGCATGGCGCGCCCTCCACCATTTCAGGTGGCGGCGATCCTAGCACGGGCGATCTCGACGGCGACCTCGTCGGCCGGGCGGCGCTCGTCGGCGGATCGATCGAGCACCTCGCCGAGCGTCTGCATCAGCCGCGCGAGCTTGCCCTCCACCCAGGCCGGATCATAGGCGCCGCCGGCCTCGATGGCGCGGATCTCGGCGGCCACGTTGATGATCCCGCCGCCGTTGATCACGAAGTCCGGCGCATAGAGCAGGCCGCGCTCGAACACCGCCTGGCCGACCTCCGCGTTCGCCAGCTGGTTATTGGCGCCGCCGGCGATCACCCGCGCCTTGATGTGCGGCAGGGTGTCGATGTTGATCGCCCCGCCCAGGGCGCAGGGGGCGAAGACCTCGCACTCGGTGTCGAAGATCGCGCCGGGGGCGACGATGCGCGCCGCCGTCCGCTCGGCCACCGCATGGACCGCCGCCTCGTTGACGTCGCTGACGATCAGCCGCGCGCCGGCCGCATACAGCTTGTCGGCCAGGATCGCGCCGACGTGGCCGACGCCCTGCAGCGCCACGCGGACCCCCGACAGGCCGTGGCCGTAGGCCCGCTGGACGCAGAGCTCGATGCCGCGGAACACCCCCTCGGCGGTGACCGGGCTGGGATCGCCCGAAGCCGCCGGGTGGCCGTCGAGGCCGGCGACGTATTTGGTGCGCCTGCGCGTGTGGGCGAGATCAGCCGGCGAGACGCCCACGTCCTCCGCCGCCCAGTAGCGGCCGC
>DASPLZ010000295.1:0-2406 GCA_035627295.1 Phenylobacterium sp.
ACCCGCGCCATCGCCTCGCCCGTGCAGCTGATCCGCAAGACCCAGTTCACAAAGGACGCCGAAGCGCTCTTCGCCCTGATGGAGAGCCGCGGCGCGGCCGGGCTGGTGATCGGCCTGCCGGTGAACATGGACGGCACGGAGGGTCCCCGCTGCCAGTCCGCCCGCGCCTTCGGCCGCAACCTTTTGCGCCTGCGCGATCTGCCGATCGCCTTCTGGGATGAGCGGATGTCGACCATGGCGGTCAACCGCATGCTGATCGACGAAGCCGACGTGACGCGCGCGCGGCGGGGCGAGCTGGTCGACAAGGCGGCGGCCGCCTGGATCCTTCAGGGCGCTCTGGACCGGATGGCGCGCAGCTGAGCCGGTCTTTCAGCGCGAGGCCTTGTCCCCGTCGCCGCCCGCCGTGGAGCGGTGTTCGATCTCGCCGCGCTCGACCTCGGTCCTGGCGAACACCTCCTCCTGGCCGTCTTCGAGCAGCTCGTCTTCGCTGGACTGCGCGCGCTTGTCTCCGCGCACCAGGGCTTCGCGCTCGGGCGTGTTCAGCGGATAGGGTTCATCGCTCATGCTGTGGAAATCGGCCCGGACGCTCCGGGTTCCGCCCTTCCCTCCCCGCGCGCGGCGCCCTAAGACGCCGCTTTGATGACGACGCCCGCCCCCGGCATCGATGAGGTCCGCGCCGCGACCCACCCGTTCCCGAGGCGCCATTTCCTTTCCGTCGTCGACCTGAACCCCGTCGAGGTCGGCCGCCTGCTGGACCTGGCGGACCAGTTCGTAGCCCTCAACCGGCAGACCTCGAAGAAGCTGGACCTGCTGAAGGGCCGCACGCTCATCAACCTCTTCTTCGAGAACTCCACCCGCACCCAGAGTTCCTTCGAGCTGGCCGGCAAGCGGCTGGGCGCCGACGTGGTCAATATGAGCCCGCGCGCTTCGTCGATCTCGAAGGGCGAGACCCTGATCGACACCGCCGTGACGCTGAACGCCATGCGCCCGGACCTGCTGGTCATCCGCCACTCGTCCTCCGGCGCGGCCAGCCTGCTCTCGCAGAAGGTCGGCTGCAGCGTGATCAACGCCGGCGACGGCCAGCACGAGCACCCCACGCAGGGGCTGCTCGACGCCCTCTCCATGCGCCGCGCCTTCGGCAAGCTGGCCGGGCTGGCGGTGGCGATCTGCGGCGACGTGTTGCACTCCAGAGTGGCGCGCTCCAACGTCGCCCTCTTGCAGATGATGGGCGCGCACGTGCGCCTGGTCGGCCCGCCCACCCTGATGCCGGCCGAGGCCGACCGCTGGGGCTGCGAGGTGCATCACGACCTGCGGCGGGGGATCAAGGGCTGCGACGTGGTGATGATGCTGCGCCTGCAGCTGGAGCGCATGGACGGCGTCATGGCGCCCTCGCAGCGCGAGTACTTCCGCTTCTTCGGCCTCGACCGCGAGAAGCTGGCTCACGCCGCCCCGCACGTTCGGGTGATGCACCCCGGTCCGATGAATCGCGGGGTGGAGATCGATTCCGAGGTCGCCGACGACGTCGCCGTCAGCCTGATCCAGGACCAGGTGGAGATGGGCGTGGCCGCGCGCATGGCCGTGCTGACCTCGCTGTCGGCGCGGCTGGAGAACGACCGGTGACCCCGCTTCGCCAAGGCTTCGCAGGGCCTGCGCCCTGTCCTTCGAAGCGCCCGAAGGGAGCGAAGTAGGATGACGCGCCCGCTCGCCTTCGTGAACGCGCGGCTGGTCGACCCGGCGAGCGGCTACGACGGGCCGGGCGCGGTCGTGGTCACCGAGGGCGTGATCGCCGATGTCGCGAAGAAGCCCGACCTGGGGAAGCTGTCGGCAGATGTCGAGGTGATCGACGCCGACGGCGCGCTCCTGATCCCCGGCCTCATCGACATCCGCGTGAAGACCGGCGAACCGGGGTCCGAGCCCAAGGAGACGCTGAAGTCCGCCGCGCTGGCCGCCGCGGCCGGCGGGGTCACCACCATCGTCGTGCAGCCCGACACGCACCCGGTGATGGACGAGCCGTCGGTGGTCGACTTCATCCTGCGGCGGGCGCGCGACATCGAGCTGGTGAACGTCTATCCGGCCGGCGCGGCGACTAAGGGCTGCGCGGGCGAGCGGATGGCCGAGATCGGCCTGATGCACGAGGCGGGCTGCCTCTATGTGACCGACGCCGACCGGCCGATCGTGAACTCCAAGGTGCTGCGCCGGGTGATGAGCTACGCCAAGGCGTTCGGCGTGCCCGTGGCGCACAGGCCCGCCGACCCGTGGCTGTCGACGGGGGCAGCGGCCAGCGAGGGCGAGTTCGCCGCGCGGATGGGCCTGCCGGCCGTCCCGGCGGTGGCCGAGAAGATCATGCTGGAGCGCGACCTGGCCCTGGTCGAGCTGACGGGAGCGCAGCTGATCGCCGACCAGATA